>JACSRL010000380.1 GCA_014879765.1 Anaerolinea sp.
AAGATGATGGCTTTGACCGATGAATCCGAGTAGAAGGTGCGGCTGACGATGCTGTCGGGCGCGATCTCGGACACCAGGGCCGACAGATCGGTGACACGAAAGTAGGGGGTTTCAACGGCAGAGGACATAGAGGACATGGAAGGGAGGCTCCTTGCTGGGGCTTTAATTTGATTTTCGTAACTGCTCAGCCAGTCGTTCAGAAACCAGGTTTTTAACGGCCTTTCATGGCGCCGTGATCTTGGTCTGCGAGACAAAAACCCGGTTTCTAATGCGAAGCCTGAGCAGTTGCCGATTTTCAGGATAGCAGGGCAGGCCAAGCTGTGCAGCGACTTAAGTCACATGGGCCCGTTCGATGGCGAACTCCTGATCCCATGTGTTGACGGCAAACTCCTTCTGAGTACAATGTGTGCAATCAATCACGCGCAACTCATCCACTGGCCGATGGGAGCATGTGGATCTCGATACGGCGGCCTACTCGATCCACATGCTCCCATCGGCCGGCTGAAGTCAATCACGCGTTTCCTCTGCTCACCCGATAGGAGCCTCCCCATGGATCCTGAGTTTCTTTCACGTCTGAAGTTCGCGCTGACGGCCAGCTTCCACTTCATCTACCCGCCCCTTTCCATCGGCCTGGGACTCTTGCTGGTGATTCTGGGAGTGCTCTATCTGCGCACGCGCAACCCCAAGTGGCGTCAGCTCTCCTTCTTCTGGGTCAAGATCTACGGCCTGATCTTTGCCATGGGCGTGGCTACCGGCATCGTGCTGGAATTCGAGTTCGGCACCAACTGGGCCAACTACTCCCGTTTCGTGGGCAATATCTTCGGCAGCCTGCTGGCAGCCGAGGGCATCTTCGCCTTTTTCCTGGAGGGCGGCTTCCTGGGGCTGATGCTCTTCGGCGGCAATCGCCTGGGGCCGCGCCTCTGGCTCTTCGCCACGGTGATGGTGACCTTCGGCGCCCATTTCAGCGCGCTGTGGATCGTCATGGCCAACTCGTGGATGCAGACGCCGGCCGGCTACGAGCTGGCGCAGACCTCCATGGGCACGCTGGCCTATATGACCAGCTTCCGCGAGGTCATCTTCACCCCCTCGTTCATCCCGCGCATCCTGCACACCCTGACCGCCTCCTGGATGATGGGCGCGGCGCTGATGCTCAGCGTCAGCGCCTTCTATCTGCTCAGGGGCCGCCACGTGGAGAGCTCGACCGCGGCCTTCAAGGTGGCCCTGCCCGTCTTCGCCCTCTTCAGCATCATCCAACTGTTCTTGTTCGGCTCGGAATCGGCCATCACCGTGACCAACTATCAGCCGGTGAAGCTGGCCGCGATGGAGGGCCTCTGGGAGGACACCGCCTGCGCGCCCATGATGCTGGTGGGCTGGGTCGACACGGCCAACCAGCAGACCTATGGCATCAAGGTGCCCTGTATGCTGAGCATCCTGGTGGGCGGCAGCCCTGACACCGTGGTGCAGGGCCTCAATTCCTTCCCGCAGGACACCTGGCCGCCCATCAACCTGGTCTTCCAGACCTATCACCTGATGCTGGCGCTGGGCGCCTCCTTCATCGGCCTGGGTCTGCTGGGGGTGCTCTTCGCCCTCTGGAAAGAGCGCATCTGGCGCACCCGCTGGCTGCTGTGGCTCTTCGTGGCCAGCGTCTTTCTGGTGGAACTTTCCACCCTGGCCGGCTGGTGGACGGCGGAGTTTGGCCGCCAGCCCTGGATCGTCTGGCAGCTGCAACGCACCGCCGACGCTGTTTCCCCCAACATCACCGGCGGCCAGGTGCTGGCGGCCGTGCTGATGTTCGTCGTGCTCTATTCGATGCTGCTGGTGCTCTTCCTCTTCCTGCTGAACGAGAAGATCCAGCATGGCCCGGATCCGGCGGCGGAGGAGGTTGCGGTGCAGTCGCTGCCGGATACTTTCAAGGATATCTTCGGCCGGCGCGCGCGTGCAAGGTGATGCTGGCTGGCTCGGTCGGAGACCGGCCAGGGCAGGTTGCGACGCGACTTTTGTTATCGAGGTGACACCGTGTGGCTCAACGTTGTTTGGTACATTCTCTTCGTGGTGATCATCACCGGCTACCTGATCATGGATGGCTTCGATCTGGGCGTGGGCATTCTGCACCCCTTTCTGGCCAAGGATGACCAGGAGCGGCGCATCTCGTTGAACAGCATCGGCCCGGTGTGGGACGGCAACGAGGTGTGGCTGGTGCTGGGCGGCGGCGCGCTCTTCGCCGCCTTCCCCATGGTCTACGCCTCCCTCTTCTCCGGCTTCTACATGGCCATGATGCTGGTGCTGCTGGTGTTGATCCTGCGCACCATCGCCATCGAGTTTCGCAGCAAGCGACCCTCGTCCCGTTGGCGCACCACCTGGGACTGGGTCTTCTTCGTCTCGTCGCTGGGCATTGCCCTGCTGTTGGGGGTGGCCTTTGGCAATATCATGGGCGGGGTGCTGCTGGACGCCCAGGGCAACATCGGCGGCAATCTCCTCACCCTGCTCAACCCCTTTGCGCTGCTGGTGGGAGTGACGACTGTCTTCATGCTTTCCACCCACGGCGCGATGTACCTGGCCATGAAAACCGAGGGCGAGCAGCAGGCGCGCGTCCAGCGTTGGATTCCGCGCTTGATGTTGATCTTCTTCGTGCTCAACACGGCGCTGGTGATCTGGACGGTGCTGGCCCACGAGCTGATCGCCGACCGCTACCTGGCGCAGCCCTTCCTCGCATTGGTCCCGGCCCTGGCCCTGGCAGCCGTGGTCGCGGGCTGGCTGATGCTGCGCCGCGGCCATACCATGATCGCCTTCCTCCTCTCGGCAGCCATGATCGCGGGCCTGATGTTCTCGGCCGCCATCGGCCTCTACCCCAACCTGCTGGTTTCCAGCATCGACCCCGCCTACAACCTGACCATCTTCAACGCGTCCTCGCAGCCCAACACCCTGACCGTCATGTTGATCATGGCGCTGATCGGCATGCCCTTCGTGCTGCTCTACACGGCAGGCGTCTACTACGTCTTCCGCGGCAAGGTGCGGCTGACCCCGCAAAGCTACTGATCTGAACACCCAGCGAAATCCGACCTTTTTGCAGCAGCTCACGGCCGGCCGCGGGGAAGGCTGGCTGCTGAGGCTGGCGGTAGCGGCTGGCTTTGCGGCCGGCGCGCTGTTGGTAGCCCAGGTGATCCTGCTCAGCAGCACCATCGATCGCGTCTTCCGCCGGCAAGAGACGCTGGCCCAGGTGGCGCCGCTGCTGGCGCTGATGCTGGCCCTGCTGGCGCTGCGCGCCGGCCTGACCTGGGCGCAGGAGGCCATCGCCCAGGGGGCCGCCAGCCGGGTCAAGCAGCGCTGGCGCGGCCGGCTGCTGGCCCGCATCTACGCCCTGGGGCCGGCCTTCACCCGCGGTGAACGCAGCGGGGAACTGGTCAACACCGCCGTGGAGGGGATCGAGACGCTGGAACCCTACGTCGCCCAGTTCCTGCCCGCGCGCGCGCTGGCCGCGCTCCTGCCGCCGCTGGTGCTGCTGGCCATCTTCCTGCTGGACCCCTGGAGCACGCTGGTGCTGCTTTTCGCCGGGCCGATGCTCCTGTTGCTGCTGGCGCTGATCGGCGGCCAGGCCAGGGCGCTGACCGAGCGCCGCTTCCTGGAGCTGAGCTGGATGAGCGCCTTTTTCCTGGACATGCTGCAAGGCATCGCCACCCTCAAGCTCTTCGGCCGCAGCCGCGAGCAGGCCGAGACCATCGAGGAGATCAGCCAGCACTACGGCAAGACCACCATGGAGGTGCTGGCGACCGCCTTCCAGACCTCGCTGATGATGGAGTGGGCGGCCACCGCTGCCACGGCCATGGTGGCGCTGGAGACCAGCCTGCGCCTGATCAACGGCTCGCTCTCCTTCGATCGGGCGCTGGCGGTGCTGGTGCTGACCCCGGAGTTCTTCCTGCCCCTGCGCCAACTGGCGATCAAGTATCACATCGGCGCGACCGGCAAGGCTGCGGCCGCACGGGTAGCGGCCGTGCTGGAGACTGAAGGGACAGCCAACGGGCAGGAAGCAAAGCAGCCGGTGAGCGAAGGGGCCGCGGGCCAGGCGCGGGCCAAGAGCGGCCCCGAGGTGGCCAGTCTGGCGCGGGCCGACCTGCGCTTCCACGACGTCTGGTTTGCCTATCCATCGCGCGCGCCGCAGGGGCGTCCCCTGGCCGAAGAGGCGCCGCCGGTGCTGCGCGGCCTCTCCTTCACCCTGCCCCAGGGCCAAACCACGGCGCTGGTGGGCGCCACGGGCGCGGGCAAATCCACCGCGGCCAGCCTGCTGTTGCGCTTCATCGATCCCGACGCGGGCCAGATCACCGCCGGCGATGCCGACCTGGCGCGCATCGACCGGGCGGCCTGGCGGTGTCAGGTGGCCTACGTGCCCCAGTTGCCGCACATCTTCCACGGCACGGCGCTGGAGAACATCCGCCTGGCCCGGCCGGAGGCCAGCCCGCAGCAGGTGATCGCCGCGGCCCAGGCTGCCCACGCCCACCCCTTCATCCAGGCGCTGCCCCTCGGCTACGACACGCCGTTGGGCGAGGCCGGCCAGCGGCTGAGCGGCGGCCAGCGGCAGCGGCTGGCCCTGGCCCGCGCCTTTCTCCGCGACACGCCGCTGCTGCTGCTGGACGAGGCCACCGCCAACCTGGACGCCGAGAGCGAAGCGCTGATCCGCGAGGCGCTGGCCCGGCTCATGGCCGGTCGCACCGTCCTGCTGATCGCCCATCGGCTGGAGCTGGCCTACCGCGCCGATCAGATCGTCGTCATGCAAGCCGGCCGCGCCGCCGAGATCGGCGACCACGCCACCCTCCTGGCGCAAAACGGCCTCTACACCCACCTGGTCGCCACCTACACCGCCGCTGACCCAGGCAATGGCTAATGGTCAAGTGTCAGGTGTCAGGCGCCAAGTGTCAGGTGTCCATCGATCATTTCCTCGTTCCTCATTCCCCATTAACCATTGCCCATTGACCATTGCCCATTGCCCATTGACCATTGACCATTGACCATTAACCATTAACCATTGACCATTGACCATTGACCATTGACCATTGCCCATTGCCCATTGCCCATTGCCCATTGCCCATTGCCCATTGCCCATTGCCCATTGCCCATTG
>JACSRL010000696.1 GCA_014879765.1 Anaerolinea sp.
TCATGGCGCCATGACCTTGGTCTGTGAGACAAAAACCCGGTTTCTAATGCCATGCCTGAGCAGTTACACGAAACGAACAATTCCATCTGCTTTGTGATGGTGTACTCACTTGCCACTAAATCAATGCTAGGCTAGAATATAGCACAGATAGCGACGCGGGTCAACGTAGGCACGTTTCACGTTTCACGCCTCACGTTTCACGTCTCACGCCTCACGCTGCCCGCCCGCCCCACGCCACAGTATCCTCAACAAGGAGGCTCCCATGAAGGTAGTCGCCATGGTCATGGCCGGCGGCGCAGGCACCCGCCTGACCGTGCTCTCGGAGAAGCGCGCCAAGCCCTCAGTGCCCTTTGCCGGCAAATACCGTATCATCGACTTCACCCTCTCCAACTGCGTCAACTCCAACATCTACAACATCGCGGTATTGACGCAATACCGGCCGCACTCGCTCAACGAGCACATCGGCATCGGCAAACCGTGGGACCTGGACCGGGCCTCGGGCGGGGTGCGGCTGCTCCAGCCCTATCAGGTGGGCGGCGGCACGCAGGTCTGGTACCGCGGCACGGCCGACGCGGTCTTGCAGAATTTCGAGTACGTACACGATCTGCGCGCCGAGCGGGTGCTGGTGCTGGGCGGCGATCACATCTACAAGATGGACTACGCCCGCATGTTGCGCTTCCACGAGGAGAATCGCGCCGATCTGACCGTGGCCGTGATGGAGGTGCCGCTGGAGGAGACCGACCGCTTCGGCATCATGTCGGTGGACGAGGAGCTGCGCATCACCGCCTTTCACGAGAAGCCCAAGGAGCGGGACAAGGGCAATCTGGCCAGCATGGGCATCTACATCTTCAACGCCGACGTGCTGGAACAGCGCCTGTTGTCCAGCGCAGAGGAGCACCCCGACCTGGACTTCGGCAAACACGTGATTCCGGAGATGATCCGCGACTATCGCTCCTTCGCCTATCGTTTCGAGGGCTACTGGGTGGACGTGGGCACGGTCGACAGCTACTGGGAGACCAGCATGGCCTTGCTGGACCCTGATTCCAAGCTCAACCTGTACGACGGCGACTGGCCGGTGCGCACCCGCAGCCAGGAGCGGCCGCCGGTCAAGCTGGGCCCGCAGGCGCGCGTCCACAACAGTCTGGTGGCCAACGGCTGCATCATTCGCGGCCAGGTGGAGCGCTCGGTGCTCTCGCCGGGGGTCTACGTCTCGCCAGGCGCGGTGGTGCGCGAGTCGGTGGTGATGAACGACACCTGGATCGGCCCCGGCGCGGTGCTGGACCGGGTCGTGGTGGACAAGGAGGTGGTGGTGGGCTCCGGCGCGCTGCTGGGCTTCGGCGGCGACTTCGACGTGGCCAACAAGCTGGGGCCGGACAAGCTGTGGGCCGGCATCAGCGTGGTCGGCAAGGGCGCCCACATCCCCCCCAACGTGCGCATCGGCCGCAACGTTCTGATCAACGCCGCCGTCGAGGAGGAGGCCTTTGCCTCCTTCGACGGCTTCGTGCCCAGCGGCGAGACTGTGTGAACGGTGAACAGTGAACAGTGAGCTGCCTGGCATTAGAAACCGGATTTTTGTCTCTCAGACCAAGGTCATGGCGCCATGAAAGGCCGCTATGAAGACAAAACTCATGCTCGCACAAGAAAAATCCGGTTTCTGAACGGCTGCTGAGCAGCTACAACAAGGAGCTTCTTATGCGTATCCTGGCAATGATTTTGGCCGGCGGCTCCAGCCCGGCCCTCAGCATCCTCACCGCGGAGCGCGCCGAGCCGTCGATCCCCTTCGGCGGCAAATATCGCATCATCGATTTCTCGCTCTCCAACCTGGTCAACTCCGACATCTTCAACGTGGCCGTGCTGACCCAGTACAAGCCGCGCTCGCTCAACGATCACATCGGCAACGGCAAGCCGTGGGACCTGGACCGCGCCGTGGGCGGCGTGCGCCTTTTGCAGCCCTACGTCAGCGGCGAGGGGGAGGCCGGCGCCTGGCAGCGGGGCACGGCCGACGCGGTGCGCTTCAACCTGGACTACATCGCCGAGCAGCGGGTGGACACGGTGCTGATTCTGGCCGGCGACCACATCTACAAGATGGACTACCGGCCGATGCTGCGCTTCCACGAGGCGACCAACGCCGATTGCACCCTGGCGGTGCGTTCGGTCAGCCCCTACGAGACCCACCGCTTCGGCATGGTGGGCGCGGACAGCAGCGGCCGCGTGACGCGCTTCGAGGAGAAGCCGCGGCGCACCCTCAGCCGCCTGGCCTCCATGGGCATCTACATCTTCAAGGGTTCGGCGCTGGTCGATTGGCTGACCGGCCCCGGCGCCAACGATGTGGACTTCGGCCGCCACGTGGTGCCGGGCATGCTCAAGGCCGGCCGGCCCATGTCGGCCTACAGCTACGACGGCTACTGGATGGACGCCGGCACGGTGCAGGCCTACTGGGAGGCCAACATGGCCTTGCTGGCCGAAACCCCGGCGCTGGACATGTACGACCCCGACTGGGTGATCCACACCCGCAGCGAGCAGTTGGCGCCCGCCTTCACCGGCGCCGAGGCGCGGGTCGAGGGCAGCCTGCTGTGCGACGGCTGCCAGGTGTTTGGCCGGGTGGCCCGCTCCATCATCGGCCCCGGCGCGGTGGTGGAGGAGGGGGCCGAGGTCTCCGACTCGATCATCATGAACGGCACGGTGATCGGCGCCGGGGCCCGCGTCGAGCGTTCGATCATCGACAAACGCGCCCAGGTAGGCCCGGGCAGCGTCGTCGGCTGGGGCGACGATCACACCCCCAACCGCGCCATGCCCAATCAGCTCAACACCGGCCTGACGCTGATCGGCAAACGGGCCCAGGTGCCGGCCGGCATGAAGGTCGGCCGCAATGTGGTCATCCGCCCGCGTGTGCCGGAGTCGGCCTTCCCGCCTGATGCAGTGGCCAGCGGAGAGACGCTGACTGTCTGAATGAAGCGCCGAGACTTCGGACGGCGCCGCACCGGCCGCTTCCTGCCAGCAAAGCCCTTTGCCGTCAGGAAGCGGGCATCGCTTCAACCGGCCGGCTTTGCCGTCCGAAGTCTGCAACTACCCCAAGGATTGGATCATGCAGAGACGACTGATTCTGATCGTGTTGTTGTGCCTGATGGCCTGGGCGACGCCGGCAGCGGCCCAGACCGCTGAGGGGCCGGTGGTGCATGCCGTGTTGTTCTACTCGCCCACCTGTCCCCATTGCCATACGGTCATCAACGAAACCCTGTTGCCGATGATGGAACAGTACGGCGACCGGCTGGTGGTGATCGGCATCAACATCACCGAGCCGGGCGGACAGGCGCTCTACAACGCCTCCACCAAACAGTTCCAGGTGCCGGACGAGCTGCAAGGGGTGCCGCGTCTGGTGGTGGGCGACCGCTTCCTGGTGGGCAGCGCGCAGATTCCACAGGAATTCCCCGGCATCGTCGAAGCGGGGCTGGCGGCCGACGGCATCGACTGGCCGGCCATCCCCGGTCTGGCCGAGGCGCTGAGCGCCAGCCAGACCGCGCAGGAAGACGCGCCCGCGTCCTCTCCATCAACCGGGGAGGCCGCCGTGGCGCCCGCGCCCAGCGAGACGCTGCCGCCGGTGGATCAGATCGCTGCGCCCGCCGGCATGCCTGACGGCGGCTGGCTGGCGGCGGCGCTGTTGGCCGGCATGGTGCTGGCGCTGCTCTACGCGGGCGCGCGCCTCTGGCCGGCGCGCCAGGCGCTGGCCGCGGCGGCCAGCTCTCCCTGGATCCCGCTGCTGGCCGTGCTGGGGCTGGCGGTGTCCACCTACCTGGCCTACGTCGAGATCAGCCACGTGGCCGCGGTCTGCGGGCCGGTGGGCGAGTGCAACGTGGTGCAGAGCAGCCCCTACGCCCAGATCGCCGGCCTCCCCGTGGCAGTGCTGGGCCAGTTGAACTACGTGGCGCTGCTGGTGCTGTGGATGGTGCAGCGCACCGGCAAAGGCCGCTGGGCCAGGCCGGCCGCGCTGGGCCTGCTGGCGCTGGCGCTGGTGGGCGTGCTCTTTTCGATCTACCTGACCCTGCTGGAGCTCTTCGTGATCCATGCGGTCTGCATGTGGTGTCTGAGCTCAGCCCTCATCGCCACGCTGATCCTGCTGGTGGCCGTGGTTCAGCTCACCCCCCGCCGCCGCCCAGCATCCGGCCGAAAAAGTCCCGCACCCGCTGCATGAACAACTGGTTTCCCTCGCCCACGAAGGTGTGCGGCTGGCCAGGGTAGGTAAAGCACTCCACCGGTTTCCCCAGGGCCTGCAGCCGCGCACAGAGATCCTCCGACCAGGCCAGCGGCACCTGGTCGTCCTGATCGCCGTGATGGATGCTGACCGCGGCTGTCACCCGATCCAGATAGTTGATGGGTGAGATGCGCTGCAGCGCGTCCGCCGGCGGCGCCTGGTCCCACAGGCCGCGTGCGCCGTTGGTGAACCAAAGGATGCGTTCATGGTTCAGCGCCTCGTCGCCGCTCATGCTGCCATAGAGCACGGCCGCGTCCACGGCGTCGCTGACCGCAATCACCCGCTGGGCGATGCCGCCGCCCATGCTGTGTCCCCAGATGCCGATGCGCTCTGGATCAGCCTGCGCCAGCGGCCCCGGCTGGCCGCCCATCTCCTGCACCAGCGCGAGCAGGTTCAGCACATCCACCGCCTGGCCGACGCGGTAGTCCTCCGGCCCGCTGTCCGAGGGAGGCCAATTGCGGAAGTTGGGATGGATCACCAGGTAGCCGGCGCGGGCCAGCGCGTCGGCATAGCCCGTGGTGTAGGTTAGCGTCTGATAGCGCGCCGGATCCACATAGCCGTGCAGCGTCAAAACCACCGGAAAAGGCCCCTCCCCCTGAGGAACGTTCATAAAGCCGTAGATGGTCAACCCGTCGCTGGGAAAGGTGATCAGCGTGCGGGTGAAGGCATCGGTCACGGCCAGGAGCTGTTCGATCTGTAGCTCGCCGTCGCCGTAGGCGCGCGCGGCCAGTCCTTCCACCGTCCACTGCGCGTAGGGATCCGGGGTGGCGGTTGGAAGCGCCGTGGCGGTGGGCAATGGCGTTTGCGTCGCCGTCGCGGTGGGGGTGACCGTCGCCGTGGGGGTGTGGGTCGC
>JACSRL010000199.1 GCA_014879765.1 Anaerolinea sp.
GGCCTGGAGCATGGCATCGACGAGCGCATCCCGGTCGAAGGCATGGCCAGGATGGTGACCTTCTACGCCCGGTTGATGCAGGTCTGGGGCGCGCGGGAGATGGTAATCAAGGAGACCAAACCATGAGAGTAGTAGTCGCTTTAGGCGGCAACGCCCTGCTCAAGCGGGGCGAGCCCATGACCCATGACGTGCAGCGCGCCAACATCCGCGTGGCTGCCCAGGCGTTGGCGCCGGTCGCCCAGCAACATGAGCTGGTGCTGGCCCACGGCAACGGCCCCCAGGTCGGCCTGCTGGCCCTGCAAGCCTCGGCCTACAAGGACGTCGAGGCTTATCCCCTCGATGTGCTGGGCGCGCAGACCGAGGGCATGATCGGCTACATGATCGAGCAAGAGCTGGGCAACCTGCTGCCTTTCGAGACGCCGCTGGCCACCATCCTGACCATGGTCGAGGTCGACCCCAACGACCCCGCCTTTCAGAACCCCACCAAGTTCGTCGGCCCGGTCTACGGGCAGCAGGAGGCGGACCGGCTCAAGGCTGAGAAAGGCTGGATCTTCAAGCAGGATGGCGTCCAATGGCGGCGGGTGGTCCCCTCGCCGCTGCCCAAGCGCATCTTCCAGATCCGGCCGGTGAAGTGGCTGCTGGAGAAACAAACCGTCGTGATCTGCACCGGGGGCGGCGGCATTCCCACCATGTACGATCCCAACAAACATCGTTGGCTGACCGGCATCGAAGCGGTGATCGACAAGGACCTGGCCAGCGAGCTGCTGGCGCGCGAGGTGGAGGCCGACCTGTTTGTCATCGCCACCGACGTGAAGGGGGTCTACCTGGATTGGGGCAAGCCGGAGCAGCGCCTGCTGGGCACGGTCACGCCCGATGAGCTGCGCGCGCATCCCTTCCCGGCCGGCTCCATGGGCCCCAAGGTGCAGGCAGCCATCCAGTTCGTGGAGCGCACCGGCCAGCGGGCTGCTATCGGCTCCTTGGAAGATATCGAACAGATCGTAGCCGGCACGGCCGGCACCAATGTAATCGCCACCAGGAGGTCACAATGAGCAGAAGAGGGACACTGTCGGTCATTATCCTTGCCCTGTTGGTGCTGGCCGCGTGCTATCCACCCGCCGCGCCGGTCAATCCGGCCACGCCCACCATCGACCCAGACATCTACAATCAGGTGCCCGACACGACGGTGTACGAGCCTGGTGAGTGTACGGCCGTGTTGGACGCGCCGGCTCCCGCCTACGCATCGAACACATTGAGCGGTTCTTCAAGCGGTGAAGTTCCCCCTGGCCGCTACGAGGTCGGGGTGGCTGCCGACTACGGCAGCAGCCTGTGGTTCATGCTGAACGAAGTCGCAGCGCCCAACAACTGGATCAACAGCCAGAGCGCCGCGTCGCTGGAGGGGCTCTGCGCGCCAATCGCCAATCCGCTGGTCGGCCCGGCGTGGCAGGTCACCGACTACGCCGATCCGCGCAACACCACCGGCATGACAAACGTTTTGAAGGACACGTCGCTGACGGCAATCTTTGGCGCCGACCATGTGATCAGCGGCTCAGCGGGCTGCAACTCGTATTCGGGAGCCTATCAGCTAGAGGGTCAAACCCTGACGATCCCAGGGCCGCTGGCCGCGACGGCTATGGCTTGCGCCGAGGAGATCATGGCGCAAGAGACCATATTCTTCGACAACCTGGCAGCGGTTGCGAGCTACAAGCTAGACGATGTGGCGCCGCAATTGCACCTCTTGAACAGCAAAGGACAGGTCATTGTTTTGCTTAAGCAGCCATAGGCAAACGATCCTTTCCTGCAAGCACAAGGAGATTCCACCATGGAACACTTTGGCGTCTATTCTGAAGTCGGCAAGCTACGCAAGGTCATCGTCCATCGGCCGGAGCTCAGCCTCAAGCGGCTGACCCCCTCCAATCACGACGACCTGCTGTTTGACGATGTACTCTGGGTTGAGCGCGCCCAGTGGGAACATGACCAGTTCGTAGCGGCCATGCGGGCGCGCGGTGTGCAGGTCTTCTACCTGCTGGACCTGCTGGGCGAGACCCTGGCCGCCAGCGACGAAGCGCGGCGCAAGCTGATCGAGATCGTGGTCTCCGAGTATACCGTCGGCTGGTCGTTGGTCGATGAGGTGCGCGAGCTCCTCTGGACTATGAAGCCTGATCTGCTGGCCAAGCACCTGATCGGCGGCCTGACCGTCGGCGAGATGGATCTCGACTTCGAGCGGCTCAAGGGGGTTTCGTTGGGCGCGGCCGCGCTGGATGACCCCGGCTACTTCGTGCTGCCGCCGCTGCCCAACTCGCTCTTCACCCGCGATTCGTCCTGCTGGATGTACAACGGCGTCTCGGTCAACCCCATGTACTGGCCGGCGCGGCGCAAGGAGTCGCTCAACCTGCTGGCCATCTACCGCTACCACCCCATGTTCCAGAACGCCAATTTTGAGTTCTGGTACCCGGAACTGGGCGACGATGGCAAGTTCCATGCCCAGGACTTTGGCCAGGCCTCGCTGGAGGGGGGCGACGTGATGCCTATCGGCAACGGCGTAGTGCTGATCGGCATGAGCGAGCGCAGCCAGGCGCGCATGATCGAGCAGATCGCCAAGAACCTCTTCGCCAAAGGCGGCGCCGAGCGGGTGATCGCGGCTGTGATGACCAAGGACCGGGCGCACATGCACCTGGATACGGTCTTCACCTTCCTCGACCGCGACGTCGTCACCGCCTATCCCAAGGTGGTCCCCAACATCCGCGCCATCAGCCTGCGGCCCGGCGCCAAGGCCGGCGACTTCCACGTCACCGTCGAGAAGGACTTCCTCTCGGCCGTGGCCGATGCGCTCAAGGTCAAGAAGCTGACCGTGGTGGAGACCGGCGGCGACGACTACCAGGCGCAGCGCGAGCAGTGGGACGACGCCAACAACACGGTGGCGCTGGAACCGGGCGTGGTGGTCTCCTACGAACGCAACACGTACACCATCAGCAAGATGCGGCAGGCTGGCATCGAAGTGATCGCCATCGCCGGCTTCGAGCTGGGCAAGGGCCGCGGCGGCGGCCACTGCATGACTTGCCCGATCCAGCGCGATCTGGTATAGTACGGGGCAGCAAGCCCCAGTGCTGGATCGGCGACTGGCGATCTGCAACTTCCCAGGAGGCAGGTATGAGAAGCATTTGGGCCTGGACCGCCGCCGTCATCGTCGGCATCGTCATCCTGGCCTTGATTCTTGGCGGCGGTTCTTCGCGCGAGGCTTACCGCACGGCGCGCGGCGTCACCGCCCTGCGCGTCGTGCCCAGCCAGGAAAGCATCGAACGAGAACCTGGCAATCGGCCCCACTCTGGGCGCGGCGACTGAGGCAGTGGCGCAAGCCTTTTTCTGGGGCGGCTTGGCGGCCGCTTCGTTGCTGATCGGTTTCGCGCTCGCCGGCCGCGGGCTGACGAACCGCGCCATTGGCCTGATCATGGGGTTCGGCGCGGGTGCGTTGATCAGCGCCATCGCGTATGAGCTGGTCCCAGAGTCAGCCGCGGCCGGCGTCGGCACTGCCCTTGCCTTCCTGCTGGGCGCGCTGGCCTTTTTTGCCGGCGACTGGCTGGTCGACCGCCGCGGCGGCGCCGACCGCAAGGACATCGCCGGTGAGCGCAGCGGCTCCGGCGCGGCGATCTTCATCGGCACCCTGCTGGACAACGTGCCCGAGTCCATCATCCTCGGCATGAGCCTGGCGCTGGGCGGCGCGATCAACCTGGCTTTCCTGGCCGCCGTCTTCGTCTCCAACCTGCCGGAAGGGGTGGCAGGCACGCTCAATTTGACCAGTTCAGGCGTGGCCCGGCGTCAGGTGTTCTGGATGTGGGCAGGGCTGGTGTTGGTCTCGGCCGCGTGCGCCGCGCTGGGTTACGCCGCGGTCGCCGCCCTGCCCGCGGTCGACGGCCGCGTGGCCCAGGCCTTCGCCGCCGGCGCGATGTTGACTATGCTGGCCGACGCGATGATGCCGGAAGCCTTCGAGCACGGCGGCAAGCTGGTCGGTCTGTTCACCGTCCTGGGCTTCCTGGCGGCTGCGGTGCTATCGTTCATGGAATGATCCAAGGAGGAACCATGTCTGCTCCCTATCCGCGCATCCATGTGATCATCAACCCGGCGTCTGGCAAGAATCAGCCGATGGTGAACATCATCAACGATGTGTGCCGCCGGCACGGCGTCATCTGGGATGCGACTATTACCCATCAATACGGCGACGCCACTGCCCAGGCTCGGGCCGCGATGGCCGCCGGCGTCGATCTGGTCGCCGGCTACGGCGGCGATGGCACGCAGCATGAGGTCGCCAATGCCATCCTCAGCAGCGAGCGCCAGATCCCCATGGCCATTCTGCCCGGCGGCACGGGCAACGGCTTTTGTCGCGAGAACAACGTGCCCGAAGACCTGCAGGCCGCGGTCGAGTTGATGTGTAGCAGCCACAACCTGCGCTATGTGGACGCGGTCAAGCTGGGCGACGGCTTCTTCATCCAGCGGCTCTACACCGGCGTTGAGCCTGAGCTGCAGGCCAGTCGCGAGATGAAAGACCGCTACGGCGTGCTGGCCTATGCCATGACCGTGCGCCAGCAGATGCGGGAGATGGTCGAGGCGCAATATCGCCTGACCATCGATGGGCAGGTGATCGAGGCGCTCGGCACCCGTTGCTATGTGGTCAACTCCGGCATGTCGGGCCGCGGCCTGTCGCTGAGCGCGGAATTCAGCGTCACCGATGGCATGCTGGACGTGTTCCTGCTCAACCGCGATCTGGCCCACCTCGAGGCTGTGGCTGAACGTTTCCTGAACGCCAACCGCCCCATGTCCGGCCTACACTACTGGCGAGGCAAGGAAATCACCATCGAGTCCGACCCTGAGCGACCGGTCTGGGCCGACGGCGAGTACATCGGCCGCACACCGAGCACGGCAACGGTGCAGCCCGGCGTCCTGGCTGTGGTCGTGCCCTGAGCACGGCTCAAAGATCTTTCAGCCTCCTTGCCATTCCGCGGGGAATGATGTAGGACTCTACTGAAAGAACTCTAACCAACGGCGCTATGAACGCCCAGCAACAGGCACAAGTTGCTCAACAA
>JACSRL010000317.1 GCA_014879765.1 Anaerolinea sp.
GCAGGCCATAGCTGCGCCAGTCGCGCCGCCAGCGGTCGGGCAACGCGCGCGCGGCTCCCCACGGCGTCTGCGAGGCCACCAGCAGCCCGATGCCGGCCAGCCAGGCCGCGCGCATCCAGGCCGATTCGCCGGCCAGCAGGAAGAGCGCCACGCTGGCCGCATAGCTCAACAGCGCGGCCACGAAGAGGGGCCGCGCCCAGCGGGTGGGATGATCGACGAAGGCCACGCCCGGCGCGGCCGCTGGCCGGCCTGTCCCCTCAGCCGCCAGACCTGGCGCGGCCAGGGCAAACAGCACGGCGCCGGCCAGCAACAGGCCGATGGCCAGGGTGGGCTGGCCGTAGAGCGCCAGCGGCAGCCGGGCCAGCAGGGGACTCCAATAGTCCGGCTGGTTCAGCAGATACTGGCCGGCAGAAGCCAGCGCCAGCGCCGATAAAACGCCGAGGAAGCGGGCAAGATGTCGGGAGTGCATGGGCATA
The DNA here is from genome assembly GCA_014879765.1 of Anaerolinea sp. GTDB lineage: Bacteria > Chloroflexota > Anaerolineae > JAAEKA01 > JAAEKA01 > JAAEKA01. Next base: position 477 of record JACSRL010000317.1, read on the forward strand.
TGATAGCCAGGAGAGGGCCAAGGGCCAAACTCAGTGTGACACGGTTTTCGTCTCGCGCAAAGAGCGTCAGCTTGCCCGCGTAGCTGTCGTATGGTATACTAGGCCGGTGTGGGCCGCTAGCTCAATGGTAGAGCAAGGGACTTTAATAATGGAGCCTCTACAGGGTAACTTGTAGAGTGGACGCTGCTGTATGCTGGAACCCCCTAAAGCTGCCGGTACGCTCTCCCGGCGTGACAATCCGTCAGATAATATGGGCAATCAGCAGGCAACCTCAGCAATGAGAGAGCCCTCAGAGGCCATACGCAGCGCACCCCGGCAGGCTATGTCCGGGGTGAAGAGATGGTCCAGACCGCAACAGAGTCTTCTGATCTGGCTGGCGAAAGTTAGTGCGGTAGGTTAATCCCTAGGTTCAGGGTTCGAGCCCCTGGCGGCTCATAGAAACAGCCCGAGACATCACGTCTCGGGCTTGTTTTTGTTGACAGGTGGGCTGGCTCGGTCAGCCCCTATCGGGGTACTGCGCAAAGACCGGCCAGAGCGGGGGCTAGGCGTTGTCGTACATGCCGCGCATCTCGTTGCGCTTGACGCGCAGGATCTCGCGCGCCATCTCCAGCGACTCGTTGAGGTAGCGCAGGAAATCGCTCTGCTGCCCCTTGGTGACGCTCACATCGCGGTTCTGCCACTCCACCACGATCTCCTTGATGGCGTAGCCGGCCTTTTCCATGATGAAGAGCAGCTCGACGTCGTAGGCGGAAACCTTCCAGCCGCTGGGGCGCTCGGCCTGCTTGAAGAACTGCAGGCGGGGGAAGGTCTCCAACGCGACGTGGCGGCGGCAGGTCTTGAAGCCACACTGGGTGTCGTTGATGTCGCGCAGCAGGAAGAGGCTGCGCAGGCCGCGGAAGATCAGGCTGCCCAGCTTGCGCATCAGGTTGAAGCCCTCGCGCGCCGCGCCGCGCGAGCCGATCACCACCTGGAAGTCCTGGTCATACCAGGGCAGCAGCTTGTCCACCTCATGGATCGGCGTGGACTGGTCCATGTCGGTGAAGAGCACGATCTCGCCCTGGGCGGCCTGGATGCCGGCCCAGACCGCGGCCGGCTTGCCGCCGTGGACAATGGAAAGCAGCGAAAAGCCCGCCTTGTCCGCGATGAGGGCTTGGACCAGCGGCCGGCTGTCGTCTGTGGAGCCGTCGTCCACCACGATGACCTCCCAGGGGTAGGGCTGGCGGCGGAGAAATTGGTGTACTTCCTCCAGGACCCCGCGCTCCAGGTTGCGTGCTTCGTTGTAGCAGGGGATTACGACTGAGAGATAGACAGATGTTCCGGCGCTGCTCATGGGCGCGACTCACAGGCTGGCTCGGTCAGAGACCGGCCAGAGCGCCAATAGGCTGGTTGGCGCGTCTCACAGGCTGGCTCGGTCAGAGACCGGCCAGAGCGAAGATTCGGTAGTTCACGACTTGGTCTCACGCAAAGGCGCAAAGACCGCGAAGGGCAGAGACTCTTGGTGTTCTTGGCGTCTCTGCGTGAGAATCGTGAGCTGCCGAGATTGGGTTGTCGAAGGTTGCCAGGCATGTTCGTCATTGTACGGTTCTACAGGAGAATCAGCAAACCCAGGCTGCCCGCCAGCAGCCCGCCGACCAGGGAGGAGAGGAGGTTGACCATGTCGTTGTTCATCCAGCTCCAGCCGCGCAGGGGGCGGGTGCGCCCACCGCAGCCATGCACCTGGCGCTCAGTCTCTTTTTCGCAATGGTCGCACCAGTAGATGCGCTGCACCGAGGCGCCCAGCAGGCTGTCGAACAGCGAACCCACCAGACCGGCCACGGCCGCGATGGCGACGATGGACAGATCGGCCAGCAACAGCTCGCCGCGCGTGGCCAAGGAGGCGAGCTGGATCAGCACAAAGGCGGCCACGCCGATGAAGGCTGCGCCAGCCAGCGCGGCCAGCGTGCCATAGCGGGTGATGCCGCCCGATGTGCCGGGCGCCACCGGCCGGCCGGTGGTGATCAGCCGCGGCCGCTCGCTGGCCAGCACCCCCAGCTCGGTGGCCCAGGTGTCGGCGTTGACGGTGGCCATGACGCCGAAATAGGCGACGGTCAGGTAGACGTAGAGCGGATGGCCGGCCCGGGCCTGCCCGGCCAGGTCGACCAGAAAATAGACCGCCAGCGCCAACAGCGCGCCCAGGCCGCCGTTGGCCAGCACCTGCCCCAGATCACGACGCTCATTTTTGTCGAACTGCTCGGCCACGGCCTCCTTTTCGGCGCGGCGGTAATGGCTGAGCAGGCTGGAGCTGACAAAGAAGGCGATCAGCGTCAAGCCCCAGGTCCAGCCGCCGAAGCCGAAGATCAGCGTGCCGACCAGCATAGCGCCGGCCACACCGCTGGATGTCAGCGCGTCGCGCCGATAGGCCAGCAGGCCGATGGCGCCGCTGAGCACCAGACCGATGGCAAGGCGCGTCAGTACCTCCATGGTCAGAGCCTGGTGACGTAGAGGAGCGCGGCCAGGGCCGCGGCCTGGGCTGCCAGCGCGCCGCCCCACAGCAGCCCGGCCGCCACGCGCTGCCGTTCATAGACCAGCAGCCCCCAGGCGCCGTTGACCAGCCAGGCTGCCAGGCCGAAGATGGGGAAGAGGAAGATCATGCGGCGGTCCAGGCCCTCCCACTGCGGCAGGGCAAAGGGCAGGGTCGCGAAACGGCTCATGGCGACGCCCAGCAGCAGCAACACGCCCAGGAAACCGCCCAGCAGCAGGCCGAGCAATAAGCGGTCCTGCCAGAGGGGGAAGCGCATCCAGGCCGGCCATTGCCGCTGCTGCGTCGCCAGGTGGGTCGGCCCCAGCCGGTGATGCTCCTGCAACGAGGTCAGAAAACCCTCTGCATCGGCCGGCGAGATGCCAAAGACGCGGCCGCCGGCGTGCAGCAGGAGCTGCTGCGGCAGCGGCTGCGAGGCCACGCTGTAGAGCCTGGCGCGCGGCAGCTTGCGCCGTGTGCCCAGGTCGGGGCCGAAGATCAACAGCGGCGCCAGGCGGGGCCATCGCTCGGCCAGGGCGCGCGCCGGCTGATCGATCTGGCCGTTGGGGCCTTGGGCCAGCCGCTGGTTCGCGAGCAGCGTCTGCACCGCCTCGCCCCGCTGCACCTCCTGCAGCGCGCCGATGGGAATCACCTGCCGGATCGGTCCCCAGGCCAGGGTGATGGCGTTGCGGTCGATCCAATAGGCCAGGCTGAGGCAGAGCCAGGCCCGCCAGAGCACGTAGCCGATGGGCAGCCAGAGCGCCAGCACCAGCAACAGCAGGAGGAAGGTCGACGCACCCACCGGCCGCGCGGCCATCAGGATCGCCAGCAGCAGGTCCAGGACGATCAACGGCAGGCCGACCAGCAAAGCGCGGCGGCCGTCGGTGGAGGGGGCGGGGGGGAAGATCATGGTGAGGCGTGAAACGTGATGCGTGAAGGTGTGTGGGATGTAATGCGTAACACGTAACCCGTAACCCGGACTGTGTGAGGATGGAGGGCGGCTCCGGGTTACGGGTTACGTGTTACGAGTTACACATGGTCAAACACCGGCGTGTTCCACGGCCGGTATTTCTCCACGTTGCCGCGCACGATGTCGAAGTAGAGGGTGCGCAGGGCGGTGGTGACGGGGCCCATGATTCCTGCGCCCACCGGCCGGCGGTCGACGGCGGTGATGGACGCCACCTGGATGCCGGTGCCGCAGAAGAAGAGCTCGTCGCAGACGTAGAGCTCGGTGCGGTCGATCGCGCGTTCTTCGACGCGGATGCCCAGCTCGGCCGCGGCCAGCTCCATGATGGTGCGGCGGGTGATCCCCTCCAGGATGTTGGAGGAGACCGGCGGGGTGATCAACTGGCCCTCGCGCATCATGAAGATGTTGGCGGCGCTGCCCTCGGAGACGTGGCCATGCTCGTCCAACACGATGGCCTCGTCGTAGCCGTCCATCAGCGCCTCAGATTTGACCAGGCTGGAGTTGACGTAGGCGCCGGCGATCTTGCCCCGGGCGGGGATGGCGTTGTCGTCCACCCGTCGCCACGAGGAGACGCGCACCGACGCGCCCTCCTCGTTGGCCACGTAGCGGCCAAAGGGGGTGGCGAAGATCGTGACCTCGTCGGTCATGCCGTGCAGCAGGACGCCGATCTTGTGATCGGCCTTGTAGGCCAGCGGCCGCACGTACATGTCGTTGTGCTGCCCCTCGCGCCTGAGCAGCTCCACCACCGCGTCACGCAGTTGCTGCGCGCTGTAGGGCAGGTTCATCATCAGCAGGCCGGCTGAGCTGAGGAAGCGTTTGATGTGATCCTCCAGCCGGAAGATGTAGAGTTGCTCCTGCTGTTCGTTCCAGTAGGCGCGGATGCCGCCGAAGCAGGCGGTGCCGTAGTGCAGCGCGTGGGTCATCACGCTGACCTTGGCTTGTTCGATGGGCACGATCTGACCCTGGAAGAAGGCGTAGTTGGTTTGCATGGGAGGTATGGGGGATGGGGAATGGGCAATGGTCAATGGTCAATGGGCAATGGTCAATGGTCAATGGGGAATGGTCAATGGTTAATGGTCAATGGTCAATGGTCAATGGGGAATGGTCAATGGTTAATGGTCAATGGTCAATGG
>JACSRL010000446.1 GCA_014879765.1 Anaerolinea sp.
CCGTCTGCGGCGTATCGAAACCCGCCGATCCCGTCGGTTGAGTAGCCGTCTGCGGCGTATCGAAACCCGTTGAAACCGCGACCGGCGCGTCTGTCGGCCGGAACGACGTGATGCCCTGGCGCTGCGCCTGGTCGATCAGCGCGGCGACGCCGATGGCGTCCAGCGCCTTGACCGCCGGCAGGTTGTAGGAGCTGGCCAGGGCGGTGCGCACGCTGACCGGGCCGTGCCACCGCATGTCGTAGTTCTGCGGCACATAAGGCTCGCCCTCGGCTGTCATGAAGGCGGTGCGCACGTCGGCGATGACCGTGGCCGCGGTGAAAGGTTCCCGGCCGGCCGCGGCCGCGCGGGCCGGATCCATGGCCGCGGCGTAGGTCAATGGCTTGAGGGCCGAGCCGGGCTGGCGCAGGGCCAGCGCGGCGTTCATCGCGCCGTCGATGCTGGCGTCGAAGTAGTTGGGGCTGCCGACCATGGCCCGGATCGCGCCGCTCTGCGGGTCCAGCAGCACCGCGGCCGCGTTTTCAATGCGGCGGTCGGGCGGGGCGTCCTTGGCCTGCGCCAACTGCCCCAGGCGATAGCCGATGGCCGCTTCGGCCTGGCGGTTCCAGTCCAGGTCCAGGGTGGTCATCACCCGCAGCCCGCCCTGGCTGACCCGCTCAGCGCCCAGCAGCCGCTCCAACTGCGCCTCGACATAGCTGACGAAATGAGGCGCCTCGATGGGGAAGGGGGTGGCGGCGAACTGCAAGCGCTCGGCCAGCGCCAGCTCGGCCTCACTGCGCGGGATGTAGCCGTGCGCCACCATCGCGGCCAGGACGTTGGACTGCCGCCAGCGGGCCGATTCCAGGTTGTAAAGTGGGTTGTAGACCTCCGGGTTCTGCACCAGTCCGGCCAGCAGGCTGCACTCGGCCAGGTCCAGCTCGCGGGCCGATTTGCCGAAATAGCCGCGGGCCGCGCCCTCCAGCCCATAGGCGAAGTTGCCGAAATAGACCTGGTTCAGGTAGAGCGCCAGGATCTCATGCTTGTCATAACGCAGCTCGATTTGCAGCGCCAGCCAGGCCTCGCGCAGCTTGCGGCGCAGCGACTGCTGGTAGCGCTCCTGGCTGGTCATCAGCGTGTTGCGGGCCAACTGCTGGGTGATGGTGGAGGCGCCGGAGATCACCGTGCCGCTGCGCCAGTTCTGCACCGCGGCGCGGCCGATGGCCAGCGGATCGATGCCGGGGTGATGGAAGAAGCGGCTGTCCTCCACCGCGACCGTGGCCTGCCAGCAGGCGGCCGGGATCTGCTCGAAGGCCAGCGAGACCTGCTTGCCCTGGTCGCCGATGGCCTCGAAGAGGAGTTGTCCCTGGCGATCCAGGACCAACGTGCTGGGGCGGGCTGCGGCCAGGTTCTGCGGCGTAGGCGCGGGCAGATCGCCCACCAGCCAGTAGCCAAGGGCAAGCATGGCAAGAAGCACAGCGGCTAAGATCGAGAGCGCAAGCCGCCGCCGAGACAAAGGAGACATGGAAGACACCGCCAACGAATGAGAGTTAAAGACCTGTGCGAGACGAGAATGCAAGCATAGTCTCGCACGGCTCTTACACGCCATCGACCGACGCCCGGTTCATTTGGGTGTATTCAAAACTGGCTGAGATGCACCGTAGGGGCGGGGTCACCCCGCCCCTGCTTCAACCCATTCTGAATGCACCCGTTCATTTGTAGCTTACGCCAATACCGCCGTCTTGCCAAATGCAGCTCAGTTGACTGGAATTCCGGCCGATGCTATACTGACATCAGCAGACCGATGACCTGTGTCTTTCCGATGAATGCTTGTGCGCTGTGGGACGAATGCGTATGATCAAAGCACCTGTGTTGACCCAACCGCCCATGGTGAAGAGGCAAGAACGCCTCACCGAAATCTACTATCCAGAATCGGACGGGAAACCTGTGGGAGAAACTGGTTTTCACATCGCCGCGCTGTTTCACCTGTGGCAAGCCTTGCGCTTCCACTACCGCAACACCCCGAACGTCTATGTCGCGGGCGACTTGCTCTTCTACTATGAGGAGGGCAACCCGGCCCAGTTCAAGGTGCCCGATGTGTTCGTGGTCAAAGGCATCCCCAAGCACGATCGCCGCATCTACCAGCTTTGGAAAGAGAAGCGATCGCCCTGCGCCATCTTCGAGATCACGTCACGCGGCACACGTTCGGAGGACGTGGGCTCCAAGCGGACGCTGTACGAGATGCTGGGCGTACAGGAGTACTATTTGTTCGACCCGTTGGAGGAGTATTTGCGGCCGCGCCTGCAAGGTTACGTGCTCGTCGCTGGCATCTATCAACCGCTCAAACCGTCGAACGATGGCAGCCTGTTGAGCCGTGAACTCGACCTCGTTCTGCGCCCAGAAGGGACACTGCTGCGTGCGGTCGATCCGGCAACAGGCGAGCCATTGCCCACGCTGGACGAGGCGGTCGATCAGATCGTGGACGCTCGTGCAATCGCCCGGGCGGAGATGCGTCGAGCACATTTTGAAACCCTGCGGGCAGAGGCAGAAGCCCAGCGGGCAGCAGTGGCAGCACAGCGGGCAGAGGCAGAAGCTCAGCGGGCAGAGGCAGAAGCTCAGCGGGCAGAGGCAGAAGCTCAGCGGGCAGAGGCAGAAGCCCAGCGGGCAGCAGTGGAAGCCCAGCGGGCAGAGGCAGAAGCTCAGCGGGCAGAGGCTGCCGAGACCCGATCAGCCCAGCTCGAAGCCGAGATCGAACGTCTGCGACGCCTTGTGGGTGAGCTAGACTAGACCCAGCGTTGCCAATCGCCCGGCCGTGGGCGCGCCCGTCGCCGGATTCCAGCCGCGCGCGGCGTAGTATTCGGCCATCATCAGCGCCATGTCGGGCAGCACGCCGGCCGCTCCGCCGCTGGGCCGAGCGTGGGTGGCCAGCCGCTCAGGCAGCACATCGTCAGCCGCGGTGATCCCATAGGCTGCATTGATCAGCCGCTTGAGGTTGAAGATGCGCTCGCCGGTCTGCATGAGATCCTCGGCCGTCCACGCCCAGCCCAGCGCCTGGTTGACCAGCGCGGCCGCCTCGGCCGGGCCGATGGGGCCGCGTTCGATGAACTTGCACAGCCCCAGCGGGTTGAAGACGCTCTGAAAATTCTGGTAGCGCGCGGCCATGAGACCACCGCCCTGGCTCTCCAGCCGGGCCTGCCAGTGGTCGGCGCCGGGGCGGAAGACCAGGCCGGGGATCTCGATGCCGTAGCCCTCGTAGTAGGTCATGGTCTCCATGTGGCAGGCGCCGCGGTTGGCGGTGGCGTAGCCGGGCGCCATGCTGACCATGGCGCGCGGGTCATGGTAGGGCATCTCCAGTCCCTTGACGTGCATGGCCAGCGGGGCCGCGGCCGGCCCCAGCCGTTCAGCCATGGCCCGCGTCCCATCGGCCAGCAGATCGCCCAACCCCTCGCGGCGGGCGATTTTGTGTACACAGGCCACGATGGCCTCGGCGTTGCCCCAAGTCAGCGCCAGTCCGTCCACCGCTTCCGGCGCCAGCAGCCCCAGCTCGTGCGCCTCCACGGCCATGGCGATGGAGGCCGCGGTCGAGATGGTGTCGATGCCGTAGTCGTTGCACAGCATGTTGATGTGGGCGATGCTGGCCAGATCGGCGTTGAGCAGCAGACTGCCGAAGCCGCCTAACGTCTCGTATTCGGGGCCGTGGCCCTGCGTGCCGGCATAGGAGCCGTCGTCGATGCGCACCGTCTTGCCGCAGCCGATGGGACAGGCGAAGCAGAAGGTGTGGCGCTCGAACATGGTCTCGGCGATGCGCTGGCCGCTGATGGCGGGCGCCTTGTCCCAGGAGCCGTCCAGCCAGTTGCGCAGCGGCAGGTCGCCATATTTTTCGCTGTTGGGCACGCTGCCGGCCGTGCCCAACATGCTCAGCCCATAGGCGCCGTCCTTGATGCGCGCGTTGCTGGCCTTGACCGTGTCCCGAAAGCCCTTGGCGTCGAAGTAGCTGGGCCGCTCCTGGCCGCGCACGACGATGGCCTTGAGGTTTTTGCTGCCCAGCACCGCGCCCATGCCGGTGCGACCGGCCGTGCGCGCGTGCTCGATGCCCCCCTGCATCACCCCGGCATAGCGCACCAGCCGCTCGCCGGCCATGCCGATGCAGGCCACCTGCGCCTTGGGGTCGGTCTCGGCGCGCACCTGGTCGTAGACGTGGTAGTGGTTGCGGCCCCACAGGTGGCTGGCGTCGCGCAGCTCGACGGTGACAGGCTCGGTCAGAGACCGGCCTGAGCGAGTTATACTCTTCCGCTCGGGCCGGTCTCCGACCGTGCCCGCGCTGGTTACACCCTTTAGCTCGGGCCGATCTCCGACCGTGCCCGCGCTGGTTACACCCTTTAGCTCGGGCCGGTCTCCGACCGTGCCCGCGCTGGTTACACCCTTGAGCTCGGGCCGGTCTCCGACCGTGCCCGCGCTGGTTACACCCTTTAGCTCGGGCCGGTCTCCGACCGTGCCCGCCGTGCCCGACCCGCTGATCCACAGGTAGACCGGCCGCTCTGCCCGCCCGGTGATCACCAGCCCGTCGAGGCCGGCAAAGCGCAGCTCCGCGCCCCAGTGGCCGCCCATGTTGCTCTCCCCCCAGATGCCGGTCAGCGGCGAGCGGGCGCACCAGGCGCTGCGGCAGCCGGTGGGCGCAAAGGTCCCGCTGAGCAGGCCGTTGAAGATCAGCAGTGGGCTGGCCGGGTCGTCCCAGGCCAGCGCAGGGTCGAACATGGCATGGAACAGCCTGGCCGCGTAGCCGCTGCCCAACAGAAAGCGGCGCACATCGGCATCGTCGATGGCATGGACCGTCACCGTGGCGTGGGTCAGATCAATGTGCAGGTACTTGCCGGCATAGACGTAGGGCATGGATACTCCTTGACAGGGCCGGCGCATCGACCCGCGCCTGGCCGTGTCAGTATACCCCAGCCTGACCGCTTCGTCAACGGCAGCCTTGGAACTACCCATTTCAGCCAGATTGAGTAAACTACAGTAACTGCTCAGCCCGTCGTTCAGAAACCGGGTTTTTCTCGTGCGGCATGGTTTTCGTCTTCGTAACGG
>JACSRL010000294.1 GCA_014879765.1 Anaerolinea sp.
CCGCCTCCAGCACCAGCCGCGCAAAGCCCGCCCAGAGCGCCGGCGCAGGGCGGACATAGGCCACCGGCAGGGCTGAACAGTAGGCCTGCGAGACCAGATGCGTGCAGCCGGGCAACGTCACTTGGGTGTTCCACTGCACGCCGATGCGCAGCTTTTGGCGCAGTTGGTCGCTTCCTTCCTCCCCGGCTCCCCGCAGATAGTCCGCGATCCTGATCAAGCCATCGTGTGAGGCCAGGGCATAGCCGTTGCTCATCTGCCACAGGTGGCCGTCGGTGTTCCCCAACATCGCGCCCACGTCAGCCAGGCAATCGATCTGGCTGTGGGCGGATTGGCCGATCTGGCCATCAACCGGGGCAAAGTAGTTGCGATAGATGGTACCCGCGCCGGCCGCGATGGCGCAGGCCGGCCCTTGGGTGTGATCATGCTCGTAGATGCCCACGCCCTGCTCAGGGGTGACCTGGGGAGAAGCCATCTCCAGCAGGTTGAACTGGGATGCGACCTGAAAGAGCGCCGTCGCGTGGGATGGATCCGCGTGCAGGCGCTGGACATCGGCGACAACCTCGCGCACCGACAGTCTCCCAGAGGGGCGCGCGCTGGCGCGCACACGTGCTCTAAGCTCGGCCAGGGAGGGCGTTTCCAGCGCGCCGCAGATCCACGCGCCGCCGTTGACGCGAGATGTCAAGCGGTTGCCGTCAACCGACAGATTCGCCCGCACCTGCTGAGGGGACGTTTCGGGGAAGCCGGTCAAGCGTTCAAACCAGGTCATGGGAAGCTCTTTGCCGCTCAAGGCCAGTCAGCGAAGCCCAACTGCCGGACGTTCAACTCAAGCTTCATAATCTCGATAACTGCTGACTGGCAGTATATCATCTGGCTTTACTTGCGCCAAATCGCTGAAAAATCCGGCGCCCTGCTTCCCCCCACGCGCCAGGTTTGCGTGAAATGCTTTTCAAGGGCATAGTAGCAGTAGAGGCTTCAGCCGTCGCCGCGATAGCTGGCAAGGCGCTGTTGGACGCGCACAAGCGGCATCTTTACCCAGAGACGACGGCTTCCGAAGTCTTGAATTGCCACAACAAGGAGCAACCATCATGCAACAACCCTGGTGGAAGGAAAGCGTCGTCTATCAGATCTACCCGCGCAGCTTTTGCGACAGCAACGGCGACGGCGTGGGCGATCTGCGTGGAATCATCAGCAAGCTGGACTATCTGCACGCGCTGGGCATCGATGTGGTCTGGCTGTCGCCGGTCTACAAGTCGCCCAACGACGACAACGGCTATGACATCAGCGACTATCAGGACATCATGGACGAGTTCGGAACGCTGGCCGACTGGGATGAGCTGCTGGCCGGCCTGCACGCCCGTGGCATCAAGCTGGTGATGGATCTGGTGGTCAACCATACCTCCGACGAGCATCGCTGGTTCGTCGAGGCGCGCCAGTCCAAAGACAACCCCTACCGCGACTACTACATCTGGCGGCCGGGCAGGGAGGGCCACGAGCCCAACAACTGGGAATCGCACTTCAGCGGCTCGGCCTGGCAGCTCGATGAGGCCACCGGCGAGTACTACCTGCATCTTTTCTCGCGCAAACAGCCCGATCTGAACTGGGAGAACCCCCAGGTGCGCGCCGAGGTCTTTCAGATGATGCGCTGGTGGCTGGACAAGGGGATCGACGGCTTCCGCATGGATGTGATCAACATGATCTCCAAGGCGCCGGGGCTGCCCGATGCGCCGGCCGTGCCTGGCCAGCGCTATGTCTACGGCGGGCAGCATTTCCTCTACGGCCCGCGGCTGCTGGAGTTCCTGCATGAGATGAAGCGGGAGGCGCTGGCCGGCTACGATGTGCTCACCGTGGGGGAGACCCCTGGCATCGGTCCACAACAGGCCAGCGAGCTGACCGACCCGGAAAAGGGCGTGCTGAGCATGGTCTTCCAGTTCGAGCACATGGGGCTGGACGGCGGCGCCAGCAAGTGGGAGCAGCGGCCCTGGTCGCTGGTGGAGCTGAAGCAGGTGATGACTCGCTGGCAGCAGGGGCTGGAAGGCCGCGGCTGGAACAGTGTCTATCTGAACAACCACGATCACCCGCGCGCCCTCTCCCGCTTTGGCGACGACGGCGTCTATCGCGTGCAGTCGGCCAAGCTGCTGGCCACGCTGACCCATCTGCTGCAAGGCACGCCCTACATCTATCAGGGGGAAGAAATCGGCATGACCAACGTCAGCTTCCCCGCCATCGACGACTATCGCGATATCGAGACCCTCAACGCCTATCGGGAGATGGTGACCGAGCGCGGCATCGCGCCGGAGGCGGCCCTGGCCAGCCTGCGCGTCAAGAGTCGCGACAACGCGCGCACCCCGGTGCAGTGGGACGCCAGCCCCAACGCCGGTTTCACCAGCGGCCAGCCGTGGATCCAGGTCAACTCTAACTATCTGACCATCAACGCCAGCCAGGCGCTGGCCGACCCCGACTCGATCTTCTACTACTACCGCCGGCTGATCGACCTGCGCAAGGCGAACCCGGTGATCGTCTATGGCCGGTATGAGCTTTTGCTGGCGGAGCATCCGCAGCTCTACGCCTTTACGCGCACGCTGGACGACGACCGGCTGCTGGTGCTGCTGAACTTCTCAGCCGGGCCGCTGGCCTTGGAACTGCCAGCCGGCCTCAGCCTCGCCGGCAGCGAGCTGCTGATCGGCAACTACCCGGCCGAGGGGGCTGAGGCGGCCAGCCTGCGGCCCTATGAGGCGCGGGTCTATCGACTGCGGTGAAAAAAAGCCAGCGAATGGAATTCGCTGGCTGACAATACGAAGCGGCCTCAGCCGCTGGGAGCTTTGAGCCAGCCAGCGAATGGAATTCGCTGGCTGACAATACAAAGCGGCCTCAGCCGCTGGGAGCCTTGAGCCAGCCAGCGAATGGAATTCGCTGGCTGACAATACAAAGCGGCCTCAGCCGCTGGGAATCTGCTCCGGCAGGCCCTGAGGGGCCTTGGTGCTGTCAGGCAGGGATTGGAAATCCCTGCCTGACAGCACTGACAACGTTGCTCACCCGCACCCGCCGCCGCTCTTGTCGCGCTTGATCTGGAGCTTGATCTTGGGGATGAAGTCCAACTGCCAGGCGTGGGGATCAGGATCGGCCGCCTCGAAGCGGTCGCCCAGCGCAGCGGGGAAGGCCCAGCAGAGGGTGTCGTCGCCGCTGGGGCTGGCCATCTGGACGATGACGTCGTCGCCCTGGCCAAAGGTGGCGATCCACTGGTTGATGCCCCCTTCCAGGATGTAGACGTTGGGGATGCTCTCGGCGCTGAGGGTCTTCCAGGCCGCGGTGGCGGCTGCCTCGTCGTTGCTGGCCAGCACGAAGACGGTGTTCAGCGCCTGCTGCGCCTGCAATTCGGGGATGATGCTGGGAATCTCGGCCAGCGGCACGTTCCTGGCGCCGGCGATGTGGAACTGGTTGTACTCAGCCTCCGGGCGCACGTCCAGCACCACCGCCTTGAGGGTGTCGTCGGCCATGGTCTGCAAGAGCTCGCCAGGGTGGATCTGCACCTCGCGGCTGGTCAGGGCGGCATCCTTGGTGGAGGCGATGCGCGCGTATTTCTGTTCGGTGGTCGGCGTGCCGATGACGATGATGCTGGCTGCCAGCGCCGCCAGCCCCACGGCCGCGTAGCGCCGCCAGCGCGGCTCTTTGCTGAGATCGCGGCCGCCGAAGCGGTGCTCCAACTGCTCCGCGCCCCAGAACATGAACAGCGCCATCAGCACGATGCCGGTGACCACCACGCCGTAGGGCAGGCCCAGCCATTCGGGGATGGTGATTCTGCCCATGTAGCCGGCGTTGTTCCACCAACCCCAGTAGTACTCCACCGTCTCGCCGAAGGCGAAGATGCCGAAGAGCACGCCCAGCACGAAGAAGAGGCCGTCCAGCTTGCCGGTGACCATGGCCACCAGCGAGGTGCCCGGACAGAAGCCGCCGATGATGAAGCCCACGCCCATGATCAGCCCGCCCACGATACCCGATGCCAGGTAGGTGGGGTTGACCCAAAGCAGGCTGAAGTCGAGGATGCCCAGGCCCACGGTGATGAAGATCAACACCATGGCGGTGACGATCGCGCCGAACATGACCTTGAGCACGGTCAGCTCACGGAAATAGAACTGCGCGGCCAGCTTCTTGGAGTTGCCGAAGCCGGCGCTCTCCAGCACAAAGCCGAAGCCGAAGCCGATCACGGCAAAGACCAGGTACATCCCCGGCTTGCCGAGCAGTGTTTCCAGTTGCAAAGGAAAAGGCATACGACCTCCTTGCTCTGAGAGTTGCCAACTTTTCCGAAAGTTGGCAACTCTCAAGGCGCGTCAGAGCCACAGCTTGCGCACGAAATAGGCCAGGGCGTAGGCGCCGGCGAAGACCGAGAACATGAACACCCACGCGCCCAGCGACAACACCGCGCCGCCGGAGAGGGCCAGACCCGAGGTGCAGCCGCGCGCCATGCGTGCGCCATAGCCCATGATCGCGCCGCCGATGAAGGCCGTCAGCCAGCGGGTGCGCACGGTGATGTGGGGGCCTTTGTTGGTCTCCACCTTCAGCCGGCCGTTGCGCCAGCCGGAGACCAGGCCGCCCAGCAGCGCGCCGGCGATCATGGGCACGATCCAGTCGTCCAGCGGGTTCAGGTCGCCGCCCGCCATCTTGAGCAGGTAGGGGGTGCGGTCCACGTGCTCCGGCGCCACCAGGTCCTGGCCGAAGACCACCAGGCGGTTCAGCCCGCCCGACGCGCCCAGGCCGTTGCCGGTCAGGAAGAAGGCCGCGAAAAGCACCAGCCCCAGCAGCAGGCCGCCCAGGTAGGGATGGATATAATCGCGCGTGGGGCGATCAAGAAGGCGGGAGCGCCAGCCTCGGCGCGGTGGGTCGATGGTTGTCATGCGTCACTCCTGCTCCAGCCAGGGAATGGAATTCCCAGGCTGATCATACAAAGCGGCCTCAGCCGCTGGGAATCTGTTCCGGCAGGCCCTGAGGGGCCTTTGTGCTGTCAGACGGTGAATTCCATTCACTGTTTGCCGCTGGGAAA
>JACSRL010000046.1 GCA_014879765.1 Anaerolinea sp.
GCTCTGGCCGGTCTCCGACCGAGCCGTGCTGGGACGCTCTGGCCGGTCTCCGACCGAGCCAGCCCCGACTCGCACCTTCGCGCGCTCTGGCCGGTCTCCGACCGAGCCGTGCTGGGATGCTCTGGCCGGTATCCGACCGAGCCAGCCCCGACTCGCACCTTCGCGCGCCGGTTCACCGATCGCTCAGCAGCACCGGCGTCAGCGGCAGAAAATCAGTGACCGCGTGGCCGCCCTGGTCGGTGAAGAAGAGCGGGATATCCCCTTGCCGGCCGCGCAGGCGCAGTTGCGGCCAGACCGCCAGATCGCCGGCCGGCGCGGTCACGTCGAACTCCACCCAGCCCGGCCCCTCCACCGTGCGCTCCTGCTGCCACAGCAGCCGCTCCCCCTCCCGATCCCACAGCTCGGCCGTCAACTGCACCGGGCAATCGCACGCCGCCACCTCGACGTTCAGGGGGGTAATCTGGCCGCGGGCCACGGTCTCCGCGCCCAGGGTATAGCCGGCCACAGCCAGGCCGACGGCGTGCGGCGCCCTGGCTGCCAGCCTGGCTGGCTGGCTGGCCGGCAGCAGGGGATAGCTGCCGAAATCCGCCTCGTCCCAGGGCTGGGCCACGCCGCCGGCGTCCGTTACCGGCAGCCGCTGGCCGCTGGCGTCGTAGAACCCGATCTCGAAGCTCACCTGGGTGGGGGCCAGCGGCAGCGGATCGAAGCCTAGCGGGTGAAAGTCGGCGATCAGCTCGCCCGGCTGCCACTGCGAGGTGGGGCGGCTGCCCAGCAGCGGCGGCGCGTCCCTCGTGGCCACAATGGCCCCGCGGCTGTCCCGCAGATGGGTGAAGAGGGTGGTATCGGCCTCCGGCTGGCGCAGCACCCGCCAATAGAAAACCACATTCAACGGCCTGTCGGGGCTCCAGGGCGGGGGCGGCGTGCTGTAGGCGACCAATTCCAGCACATCGCCGAAGCGAAAGCGCTGTGGCGTGGCGTCGGGCGGGAGCTGCGCGCCGGCCTGGGGGGCCACGGCCGGCTGCTGGCGCTGATAGATGGTCACCTTGCCGGCCGGCACGCGATGGATCGGCGCATAGGCCGCCTGAAACCAGCGATCCTTGAAGATGTCGTAGCCAAAGAGGGGCGCCTCGCCGTAGAGCGCCAGATAGTCAGGCTGGTACTGGTAGAGCGCCCACACCAGATCGCGGCGGGCCAGCGCGTCGGCCACCTCGCGGTCCAGCAGCCCCCAGAAGTCGATCATCGGCCGCTGGCTGTAATAGCCCACCAGCCCCACATCGGCCACCCCCACGGTGGCGCCGGCCGGCGTGTTGGCCGCCAGCCACTGGCCGGCCTGGCGGTAGGAGGCCATCTGCACCCCCGGCAGCACCGCGGAGGCGGGATCCTCGACGGCCAGGTCGGCGTTGACGTGCAGTTGGTGCTGCATCGCCTGATGTACCCGCGCCAGGCCGCCGCCCACCGCAATCAGCAGCAGGAGGAAGGCCAGCGGGCGCAGCCAGGCCGGCAGCCGGGGTGCTTCGCACAGGCTGGCCACCGCGCTGAGGCCCAAGGCGGCCAGCGCGCTGAGCGTCGCCACCAGCGGCAGATAGTACCAAAGATAGGGGGTCACACCCAGCGCCACGTAGAGGGTCAGGTGCAGCCCGGCCCAGAGCAGCAGCAGCGCGCTGTAGTGCCCCATGCCCAGGGAGCGCTCACCCGGCGGCGGGCTGAAGGCTGCGCCGCGGCCGCGCCAGACGAGCGCGACGCGCACCAGGCCGGCCAGCGCCAGCAGGCCCAGCAGCGCCACCGCCCAGGGCGCATGACGCCAGTAGCCGCGGGTGATCCAGGCCGCGCCCTCCAGATAGGATGCGTTGGGGAAGAAGCCGGTGATGCCCAGCGCCACCTGCGCCTGCTTGCTGGCCAGGGTGGAGGGCAGGGGCACGGCCAACAGCAGGTGCATCAGGCCGAAGAGCGTTGCCACGATCCCGCCGCACAGCGCCAGCGGCCGCCAGGCGCGCCAGCCGCGGCGCAGCGCCAGCAGCAGCCCCCAGGCCGCGACCGCAGCCGCGGCATCGAAGCGCAGCAGCACCGCCAGCGCCAACAGCGCCGCGGCCGCGGCATCCTGCTGGCGATTGGCAAACCAGAAGCCCAGCAGCGTCAGCCCCAGCGCGGCCAGCCCCTCCATGCCCAGCACCAGCCAGAGCAGCGGGGCAAAGGCCAGCAGCGCGCCGGCCGTCAGGCCGGTGGCCTCCGGCCAGGGCAGGCCGCTGGCCTGGCTGGCCCGGCGCAGCGCATCGCCCAATGCCCAGGCCGCCAGCAGGATGCCCAGCACGCCGCCGATGGCCGCCGCGGCGGGAATGTCCGCGCCCAGCCGGTGTAGTCCGGCCAGGAGAATGGCATAGGCTGGCGCGGTGGTGGCAAAGGCGTTCTCCGGCTGGGTCGGGTTGTAGACCAGCGCCCCCGTCTCGGCCAGGTTGACGGCGTAGCGATAGGTGATGTAGGCGTCGTCCAGGGCGATGCGGCCCACAGTGGCGCGGGCCAGGCCCAGCAGCGCAACAGCCGCGATGGCCGCCCAGGCCAGCCAGTACCAGGTGTTCTTGTGCATAGCGGCCCCGATTGTAGCATCTTCCCGACCGGCTGTAAAGCGCGCCTGACTTGAAAATAGCCGCTCGGGCCGGTCTCCGACCGAGCCCGCTGTTTTCATCCACGGTTGTGTGGTCCAGCGCATGGATGTCTGTGGTATAATTGCTGGGATCAAACTGGAGGTTGCCATGACACAAGACCCGGACCAGCCCACGAGAAAAGATGAACTGCGCCGTCAGTACCAGCAGGAACAGGACGGCGGGCAGCGCCCCGCCCCGCCGCGCGACTGGCAAAATCTGATCGAGGAACAGATCGCCAAGATCGACTGGGACGCGCTGCCCGGCAAGGGGCAGCCGCTCAACCTGGCGCGCAACCCCTACGCCGCGCCGGAGGATGAGCTGGCGCACGGCATCCTCAAAAACGCCGGCTTCACGCTGCCCTGGATCGAGGATGGCAAAGCGATCGATGCCAACATCGCCGCGGCGCGGGCCAGGCTGGCTCGGGCCCACGCCGATTACCTGGAGGCGCGCGACGCCGAGATGTGCAGCGGCCATCAGTGGATCGAAGGGGCCTGGCTGGCGGCGGTGCGCGAGTTTCGCCAGGAGGCCACGCGCCTCAACCGGGAGATCCGCGATTTCAACCTCAAGCTGCCCAACGCCCAGTTGCACAAGTTCAGCCTGCGCATCGACGAGGAGCTGGCGCCGTATGGGGCGGATGATTCTTAAGCAGTTACGGTTATGTGTGATTTGTCGCAAACGGGCGATTGTGGTACAACACACTTGTTGATCCGGCCATGACGCAAAGCGTCAGGGCGGCCTGATTCCTCTCCGATTCTTCCGACCATTTGGTCGCAGCGCTGCCGAGTCCAGCGTCGGACTCGCAGGAGCCGCCGTTCTATGGCTATCCAAGCCGCAACGCCCAAGCGAGATTCTGGCCTGCGCTTCCACTGGTGGTGGATACTGGTGGTTGTGGGGGTGTTGTTGGTGGCCGGCGTTTTCGCCTTTGCCATCTTCAAGCCGATCAAGGTGTTGCCCCGCATGAGGCTGGCGCCTGGGTTCACGCTGATCGACCAGAGCGGCCAGCGGCTGACCAGCGAGGACCTGCGCGGCCAGGTGGTGCTCTTCAACTTTCTCTACACCGGCTGTGGGGCTGAATGCGATCAGATGAACGCCACCATGCAGGAGGTGCAACAGCGGCTGGGCGAGGTGGAACTGGGCGGGCTGCCGGTGCAGTTCGTCACCATCAGCTTCGATCCGGCCCACGACACCCCTGAGGCGTTGGCGCGCTATGCTGAGAGCCTGGGCGCGGATACCAGCCAGTGGCGCTTCGCCACCGGCGATCCGGCGCGCCTGAAGGAGATGATCGGCGGCGGCTTCGAGGTCTATTACGCGCCGGACGAGGGGGGCGGCTTCCAGTTCGACCCCACCTTTGTGCTGGTGGACGGCTGGGGCATCATCCGCGGCAAATATCGCTATCAGGTGCAGGTGCGCGACGCCGATCGCATCCTGCGTCATTTCGGCGTGCTGGCCGAGGAGGTGCAGAAGGCCACCGGCGCCAACAAGCTGATCTACGAGGCGGCGCACCTGTTTTTGTGCTATTCACCCTGAGCGCGTGCGCAGGCCATCGGGCTGCCGGCGCCTGTCTACCCTGCCAGACATCTTTTGAGAGACCATCATGCGTATCCTCTTATTGCTCCTGGCTGTTCTGCTGGTCACACTGACCGGCTGCCAGCCCTATCAATACCACGGCCTGTTGCTGGACTCTCCCACCCAGGCGGCGAATTTCACCCTGACCAGCCAGAGCGGCGAGCCGGTCAGCTTGAGCGAGCTGCGCGGCAAGCCGGTGCTGCTCTATTTCGGCTACACCTTCTGCCCTGACGTCTGCCCCACCACCCTGAGCACGCTCAACAAGGCGCTGGAGATCATGGGCAAGAAGGCCGACGATGTGCAGGTGGTGATGGTCTCGGTGGACCCGGAGCGGGACACGCCGCAGGTGTTGGCGACCTATCTGAGCAATTTCAACCCCAGCTTCATCGGCCTGACCGGCACGCACGACCAGATCGCGTCGGCGGCCACCGGGCTGGGCGTTTTCTTCGAGAAGCACGAGGGCTCCGCCGCCACCGGCTACCTGGTGGATCACACCGCGTCGGTGATGGTGCTGGACCGGGAAGGCCGGCTGCGCCTGGTGCTGCCCTTCGAGACCCCGGCTGAGGATATCGCGTCCGACCTGACGCAGTTGTTGAAATAGTGTAACTGCTCAGCCGGCGGGTGCGAACACGTGATTTCGACACGGCAGCCTACTCAATCCACGTGTTCGCACCCACTGGCTGGCTGAACAGTTAGTAACTGCCCAAAATTAACTTGGTGTGTTTGGAATGAGTTGGTTAGCGTAGGCCGATTGCGAAGCACCCCGGAGTGGGGAAGCGGGTTGAGGTAACGCGCGTCGCATGAGGGCAGCCAATTC
>JACSRL010000273.1 GCA_014879765.1 Anaerolinea sp.
TCACCCTGCTCTGGCCGGTCTTTGCGCAGCACCCCGGTAGGGGCCGACCGAGCCAGCCCACCCTCACCCCGGCCCTCTCCCAAGGGGAGAGGGGGGCGGAGGAGCAGGGCCAGGATCACCAGCAGGTTCAGGCTGATCAACAGGAAGGCGAAGTAGTAGAGGGTGAACATGCCGGCTGCCGCGGCCAGGGCGTAGAGCAGGGCCGCCCGGCGCAAGCGGGCTGGCGAGCTGTTTGTGCGCAGGAAGGGGAGGGCGGCCAGCAGCACGAGCACGCCCAGGCAGGCGCCCAGGGTGTACATGCGCACTTCCTGGCTGTACCAGACGCCAAAGGGGGAGATGGCGATCAGCAGCGCGGCCAGGCCCGCACCCAGGCTGTCCAGACCCAGCCGCCGCGCCAGTTGCCAGGTCAATGGAACCAGCAGCACGCCCAGGCAGAGCGACAGAAAGGCCGCCATGAACTCCAGGCCGTGGCCGGTGGGCGCGGCCTGGCCGGTGGGGTAGCCGGCCAGCAACAGCCAGCCGCGCAGCAGCAGATAGTAAAAGGGCGGGTGGATGTCGCGGCCGGTGTGGGCGATCAGCTCGGCCACCGGCTGGCCGGCCAGATAGACCGACACCGTCTCGTCGTACCACAGGCTCTCCCGCCCAAGCTGGATCAGCCGCAGGGCAAACGCGCCCAGCGCCATCGCGGCCACCGCCAGCCGCTGGCGGCGCATTCCGATGGCCGGCGATGCAGGTTCGGCGAAGGGAGGCGCGGTCATAGGCTGGATGGTATCATCATGTGGGAGCTTCTGCAAACGGGGGTGGGGGAGCAAAGTTGCCATCTCTTCCGAAGAGATGGCAACTTTGCTCCTGGAACGCGAAACCGCCCCGTCTTGCAACGGGGCGGTTCCTGAAACAGGAGGTGCGGCGAAGGGATCCTGAGCGGGTGATGGGATTCGAACCCACGACTCACGGCTTGGGAAGCCGTAGCTCTACCGCTGAGCTACACCCGCGCACAGCCTGATTATAGCCAGATGACCCGGCGTGTCAAACTGGCCGGCGCCAGGCGGGCGGGATCGGAGGAAACAGACGCGCGGTCGCCTGCGCGCCGTAGGCGATTCGTCGGGAAAGTCGGTTGACAAAGCTGGCTGAAGGGGGTATACTGAGGACGCCAGCAGAGCAGGATATCGACACCGGCTGCTGGCTGGAGAAGCCTCGCTATGCATGACTTGTTGCACAAGTACACCGACCGAAACAGGCAAGAACACCAGAATGCCCGCGCGTTTTGGTGTTCTTTTGTTTAGGAAACATCTGACGCTTGCGGCTCAGGCAACGTCTGAGCCTACTATTCTCCCTGGAGGTCTGCATGGACACAGGATTGGTCAGTCGGATCATCAAAGCCAGGCAATATGCCCAGGAGCGTGAACGCATCGAGTTCACGCACTTCGCCGCCACATTCAAGGGCGAGCATGACACCTATCAGGTCAACTACGACGACGGTCATTGGCATTGCACCTGTGAAGAGGCCGCGCGCATGGGTGTCTGCAGCCACATCATGGCCATGGAACGGATTATGGGCGACTCGGTGCTGCCGGCCGCCACCGGTTTTGCGATTCCCCAGTCGACGCCGGCGATTTGACGCCTGGGCAGGAGTGAGTGCGGCGGCGGGCCAGCGAAGTCAGGCCCGCCGCCGTTTTGTTTGCCCGGCCCAAGACCGCGCCGCGGCTGTCGTGCCCTGCGGCGGTGACTTGCCTGGTCTTCCCCCGCTCAGCGCCGTCTGCGTTGGAAATTGGGTGGCGCGCCGGTCTCTGGTATAATGACGGAGCTTTGAACGCGGTCGAACCTTGATGCGGAGATAACAGACCACTCAGATGAAGAAACGTTGGCGAACTTTGTTGGGGTTTGGGATCAGTGCCTTCTTTCTCTATTTTGCACTGCGCGGGCTGGACCTTCGGGAAGTGCGCTACTGGCTGACCCAGGCCACCTACTACTGGCTGATCCCGGCCGTGGCGATCTACTTCGTGGGCGTGTGGGTGCGCACCTGGCGTTGGCATTACATGCTGCGGCCGATCAAGCCCATCGCCACCAAGCGCCTTTTTCCCATCGTCTGCATCGGCTACATGGGCAACAACATCTTCCCCCTGCGCGCCGGCGAGGTGCTGCGCGCCTACGTCCTGAAGCGCTCGGAAGATGTCAGCATGAGCAGCAGCCTGGCCACCATCGTCGTCGAACGGGTCTTCGATGGCCTGGTGATGCTGATGTTCGTCTTCTTCGCCATTCCCTTTGCGCCCATACCGGCCAACCTGCGCCCCTTCGTGGTGTTGCCTAGCCTCTTCTTTCTGGCGCTGTTGGTGGTGTTCGTCCTGCTGGCCACCAAGCCAGACCTGGCGCAGCAGATATACCGCGCCACGGTGCGGCGTCTGCTGCCGGCCAATCTGCGGCTGAAGGTCGACGGCTTCATCGAGCGTTTCCTGGAGGGCCTGCACTTCTTTCGCAGCAGCCGCGACATCCTGATGGTCTTTCTGATCTCGGTGGTGATCTGGCTGGCTGAGACCATGAAGTATTGGTTCGTCATGCAGGCCTTCGTGCAGTTCGGCGCGGGCCTGCCGGTGGCCTTCTACGTGCTGATGCTGATGAACGGCATCGTCAACCTGGCCACCACCCTGCCCTCGGCGCCCGGCTATATCGGCACCTTCGACACGCCTGGCATCGAGGTTCTGAGCGCCTACGGCGTCTCGCGCAGCCTGGCCGCCGGCTACACGCTGGTGCTGCACGCCGCGCTATGGTTCCCCATCACCATCCTGGGCGCCTGGTTTTTCCGCCGCGAGCGCCTGACCTGGTCAGACGTGGACACGGCCCGCCAACAACGTGCTCAGGCAACTGAGCCGGTGTAGGCCGTGAACAACGGCCACGCTGCTGACATCAATTCGGAGAACATTTTTTATGAAGAACATCTGCGTTATCGGCACCGGCTATGTGGGCCTGGTGACCGGCACCTGCTTTGCCGACATGGGCAATCAGGTGGTGTGTATCGACATCAATCAAGAGAAGATCGACATGTTGCACGCCGGCAAGATGCCGATCTACGAGCCGGGGTTGGAGGAGATGGTGGAGCGCAACGTGCGCGCCGGCCGGCTGAGCTTCTCCACATCCTACGATGAGGGGCTGGATCAGGCCGAGTTTGTCTTCATCGCCGTGGGCACCCCCTCTGGCGTCGACGGCGAGGCTGACCTGCGCTATGTGCGCATGGCGGCCGAGACCATCGCCCGCACCATGACCGCGCCGCTGGTCATCATCAACAAGAGCACTGTGCCGGTGGGCACCGGCGACTGGGTGGCCGACATCATTTCCCACACCCAGCCGACCCCCATCGACTTCGCGGTGGTCTCCAACCCGGAGTTCCTGCGCGAGGGATCGGCCATCAGCGACTTTCTCAACCCGGACCGGGTGGTGCTGGGCTCGCTGAACAGCGACGCGGCCGAGAAGGTGGCGCAGCTTCACCTGGCGCTGCGCGCGCCCATCGTCGTCACCGACCTGCGCACGGCCGAGATGATCAAATACGCCTCCAATGCCTTCCTGGCCACCCGCATCTCCTTCATCAACGAGATCGCGGCCATCTGCGAGGAGCTGGGCGCGGACGTCAAGGAAGTGGCCGCGGGCATGGGCTACGACAAGCGCATTGGGCGCTATTTCCTGGACGCGGGGCTGGGCTACGGCGGATCTTGTTTCCCCAAGGACGTGCTGGCGCTGGAGCACATGGCGCTGGTGCATGGCACGCATCCGTCGCTGCTGCGCGCGGTGATGGACATCAACCGTGACCAGCGGCGCAAGGTGGTACACCGCTTGCGCAAGGAGCTGGGTCGCCTGCATGACAAGCGCATCGGCCTGCTGGGGCTGGCTTTCAAGCCCAACACCGACGACATGCGTGACGCGCCGGCGGTGGAGATCGGCAACCTGCTGCGCAGCGAAGGCGCGCGGATCAAGGGCTACGATCCGGTGGCCATGCACGTGGCCCCCCGCTATCTGCCGGACATCGTGTTGACCGAAGATCCCTACGATCTGGCCGAGGGCTGCGACGCGATCGTGGTCTGCACCGAATGGAACGAGTTCCGCCACCTGGACCTGCCCCGCATCCACAGTTCCATGCGCCAGCCGGTGATCTTCGACGGGCGCAACATCTACGACCCGGAGCGGATGGCCGGGATCGGCTTCCGCTATCACGCGGTCGGACGCAACCGGCGCCTGGGCAACGGCAACGACGTGCTGACCATGCCGGCCATGCCTGACGAGCTGTGACTTGGAGGAACTCGGAGGGATTTGCAGGAACTCGGAGGTACTTCGAGCCCTGTATCGAGCCCCAGTTTCCTCAAGTTCCCCTGAGTTCCCCTCCCGCCACTTTCCCGGAGTCTGCATGTACACCATCGGCGTGGATCTGATCGAGGTAGTGCGCATTGAGCAGGCGGTTGCCCGTTGGGGCGACCGCTTCTTGCAGCGCGTCTACACGCCGGCTGAGATCGGCTACTGCGCCGGCCGGGCCAGTTCCCTGGCCGCACGCTGGGCCGCTAAGGAGGCGGTCAGCAAGGCATTGGGCACCGGCTGGGCGCCGCAGATGCCGCACGAGGCCGGCTGGATCGACTGGCCCGAGATCGAGGTGGAACGGCAACCGTCGGGCGAACCGGGCCTGCGGCTGCACGGCAAGGCACAGGCCCGCGCCGACGCCCTGGGCATTGCCGGCTGGCGTCTGAGCCTGTCGCACACGCGCGAACATGCCATCGCCATGGCGCTGGGTTGGCGCGCCTGACCCTGCTGTTGGCCTGCTGCTACGGCGCGCCGCCGCTATGCCCTGCCGCTGTGGCCGGTCTCCGACCGAGCCGGGCCCGCCGCTGTGGCCGGTCTCCGACCGAGCCGGGCCTGCCGCTGTGGCCGGTCTCCGACCGTGCCGTGCTGAGATTCCACTGCTGCCCTGCCGCTGTGGCCGGTCTCCGACCGTGCCGGGCTTAGATTCCACTGCTGCCC
>JACSRL010000246.1 GCA_014879765.1 Anaerolinea sp.
CGGCAGGTAATCCGCTACCGCGTGGACCGCGGCCAATTCCAACAGGGCAATCAGCGCGGGCGTGCCGTAGACCGGGACCAGCCCGCTGCCCAGAGCGGCGGCTGTGTTTGTGTGGTCAACGGTTGTAGATGCTTCGCCAGTCAGTCCGGGGGTGAGGGTCATTTGGTTGCCTGTAGAGGAAGTGGTGGGTATGCCGATTCTTTGTTATCATACGGCAAAGTTTGTTGGCGGGCAAACATTTGGAGACGGCAGCCATGCGTGACTATATCGATTCTCTGCCCCAATTGGCAGGCGGCCTGATGTTGGCAGCGCTTCTCTATTTTCTGCTCGATAGTCTACTGGGCGGCGATCCGAACCCCTTTTTCCTCTGGCTCTTCTGCGTCGGGCTGATCACATTTGCTGCCTATGGGATCGACACCCCCCGCCTCTTTCCCGACTCCCACTTTTCCTTTCTGCATATCTGGTGTATCGTTACTCACACGACCATCTGAAACGTGAATTCAGGTCGAATACTTTCACGTTTCAGGTTTCAACACGCAGCTTTCGCCTGCGGATTCGCTCTCTCCTTTCCTGCTTTCCACATTTCCATTCCACAGGAGCATCCTATGTCCAACACCTATCGCATCGGCGTCATCGGTTTCGCCCATATGCACATCAACAGCCTGCTGGCCCAGTTCGCCGCCCATCCCCAGAGCGTCCTCGTGGCCGGCGCGGACACTCTGCCCATCCGCCCCGATACCGGCGAAGCCCGCTCTACCCGCAAATGGAACGCGGCCAACGCGGTGGAAAAGATTGGCCTGCCCAAACTCTACGACGACTACCGGGAGATGCTGGCCCAGGAGCAGTTCGACGTAATCATCTGCTGTGCCGAGAACAACCAGCACGGGGACGTGGCCGAGGCGTGCGCGGCCGCGGGTGTGCATATGGTAGTGGAAAAGCCGATGGCTGCCTCTCTGGCCGAGGGGCTGCGTATGGCCCGCGCGGCCAGAGCCGCGGATACGCTGATGATCGTCAACTGGCCCACGGCCTGGTCCGCCATCGACCGCAAAGCCAAAACGCTGATTGAAGCAGGTGAGATTGGCCGGGTCTTGCAGGTCAAATGGCGGGGCGGCCATACGGGACCGCTGGGACCGGGGGTGCGCCATCCGGGGGTTGTCAACGAATCCGCGCCGCTCAGCGGCACTGTGCGGGGGACCACCTGGTGGCATCAGGCCGCGGCGGGTGGTGGCGCAATGCTCGATTACTGCTGCTACGGCTCGCTCATCTCCCGCTGGCTGGTGGGGGAGCAGGCCACCTCCGTCATCGGTCTGCGCGCCAACCTGGACAGCGCCTGGGGCGACGCCGAGGACAACGCCGCGATGCTCGTCCGTTTCCCCAGCGCCTACACCATCTGCGAAGGCTCGTGGACGACGCTGGATCACGGCGTCACCCCAGGCCCCATTGTCTATGGCACGACAGGCACGCTGCTGGTGGAGAAGAAGGGGACGACGGCCACTGTGCGTGTGGAGCGGGGCGCGGGCCAGACGACCGTCTACGAAGCGGATGATCTGGCAGCCGGGCGCACGAACATCGCCGAGGAGATGATCCACCATCTGGACACGGGCGACGCCCTGCACCCGATGTTGGATTTGGACTTCAATTTGGAGGTAATGGCGATTCTGGATGCGGGGCTGCGTTCGGCGGCCAGCGGCAAAGTCGAGAGTGTGGACAACGGGGTCTGGCGGCTGGGGAGGGGATGACAAGGTGACAGGGTGATAAGGTGACAGGGTGACTGATCACTGGTTACTGTTCACCGCTCGTCGCCAGCCATTCACGCAGGCTTTCGTGGGTGGTCTCGAAGGCCAGGTCGTTCCAGGGGATCTCGTGGGCGCTGAACCAGCGGGCTTCGCTGACGTCGTCGCTGGCCTGCAAGGCGCCGCCGATGACCTGGCCCCGGTAGGTGAGCAACATGCCGGGCTTGTCGGGGTTGCTGGTGCGGCGGATGCGCAACAGGTCGCCCACCGCGACATGCAGGCCGGTCTCCTCCAGCGCCTCGCGCGCCGCGGCCTGGTCGGGCAGCTCGTCCACCTCGACGAAGCCGGCGGGCAGGGCCCAGAAGCCGCGCCGCGGGTCCACCGCGCGTCGCACCAGCAGCACGCGCCCCTGGTCGCTGAGCAGCACGGCCGCGGCCACTTTGGGATCGCGGAAATGCACAAAGCCGCAGGCATCGCACGCCGCACGCAGCCGGCCAAAGGCCTCGCGCTGGGTCAATGGCTGCCCGCAGGCGGGGCAGAAACGGTAGTCAAAAGGTTGCATCGATGTTGCAGATAACGGGCACGGTCGGCCCACTCCGGGGTGCTGCGCAAAGACCGGCCCGAGCGTCAGTGGGCGAAGGGCGGGCACGGTCGGCCCACTCCGGGGTGCTGCGCAAAGACCGGCCCCAGCGTCAGTCACCTTGTCACCTTGTCACCCTGTCACCCTGTCATCCTGTCACCCTGTCATCCGTCCACGCTGCGCCGCGCGGCCCACAGGTTGCTGAGCGGCGAGTTGGTCATGCTGACGCAGCCGGTGGAGAGGATCAGCCGCTGGCCGGCGGTCTGCTGCACGGCGTCGGCCGCCTCGCGGCGCACGTCGGCCGGCGCGGCCAGGTGTACGGTGCGGCGGTCCAGGCCGCCTGACAGCGCGCCGGCGAAGCGCGCGCCGCCGGCGGCCAGGCTGGGCCCGCCCTCGCGGTCGTGCCAGTTGAGCGCCTGCACCGGGTAGCCGGCCAACAGATCGAAGTAGACGTTTAGGCCGTGGGCGTGCAGCATGTTGAACCAGAAGCCGCCGGCCGCGGTCAGGATGCGCATGTCCAGCGGCTGGCCGAACTGGGCATATTCGGCGCGGCTGAGGCGGCTCGGCTCGGCCAGTTGCACGGCGTAGAAGATGCCGGCGATGCCGGTGTCGGCCAGGGCGTCCACGAAACGCAGGACACTGTGCGTGATGATCTCCAGGCCAGCCTGCACCGCGTCGGGGTGTTGGCGCAGGTGGGGCAGCAGGCTGGGGCCGGCCAGGTTCTTGGCCTGCGCCAGCGGGCTGAAGAGGGTCATCAGCACCGGCGTATCGGGGCCGACGGCCTGGCAGACGCTTTTGACAGCCTGGCGGGCCTGGTCCAGCGCGCCGGCGGCCGGGTCGAGCACGGCCAGCCGCTCCCAATCCGTGGGCTGCTGGATCGCCGTGTTCTGGTAGGTCCAGGTGCCCTCGTCGCCTCCCTGCCACACGGCCCGCACCCCCCAATCCTGGATGCAGTAGGAGCTGGAGGGTGTCACCTTGAGCAGGTCCCAGTCGAAGGTGCGCTGCCACGCGATGTGGGCCGCGGCCAGGTCATCGGGCCGGGCGTCGTCGCCGGGGAAGTGGCGCCAAAGGGCGACGGCTGGCCGGTCGGCCGGCTGGCCGGCAGCCAGGGCCAGCAAACGCTCCCGCTTGCTCATGGTCGGTGGGGTCATGATCCATCCTCCGCATAGCCTTCGATGGTGATGAAGGCCTGGGGCGGCAGCTTGCCGGCCGGATCGATCGCCAGATAAAGCACCGGGAAACGATAGTCGGTGCGCGCCTGCTTGGGCATCTCCCAGCCCTGGCCGCGCAGGATGATCAGGTCAGCGGTGCTGTCATAGGCGTAGAGCTCCAGCGGGATGGTCTGCAAGCGCTGGCTTTCAGGGTGGAACCAGGCTGAGGATTCGCCGAACTCAGGCGCAGCGATGGTGGACCAATCGTAGCGGGCCAGTTCCTCGGCGATCTTGGCCAGCTTGGCCTGGGCCGCGGCCTGCACGGCCGGCGCATCCCAGGCCACCGGCTCGGCCTGGCTGATGGTCAGGCGGCCGCCGGCGGCCTGGCCGCTGACCCGGACCAGCCCGGCCGGTGCGCCGGCGAGGGTCACGGGGTAGCTGGCGCAGGCCAGGGCTGCTTTCTCCAACTGGCAGAGGGCCAGCGTGGGCTGGCCGGTTTCGTCGGTCGCGTAGACGCCCGTCAGGCCAGTGAACGGGCCATCGGCCAGCGCGGCGGCCGGCTGGATGAACTGCATCTCCAGCACGTCGGTGAAGAGCGGGGGAAGCTGGGTGGGCAGCGGGACGGCCGGTGTGGGGGTCGATGTGGCGCAGCCGGCCAGCAGCAGAAGGGCGATCAGCAAGATGGGCAGGGCAACTCGTTTGGTCAGTTTCATACGCTATGGCTCCTGGGCGCGCATCACGCGCCGCAGCAGATGATGATAGCACAAGAAAAGAGAAGGAGCAATTAGTACACCCACGGTACCAGTTTTTTTACCCGCTTCTGGTAATCCCCATACCCGGGATAGGCCTCCTGCAGCCAGCGCTCCTCCCGCCGCGATTTCAGGTCGAAGAAGATGAAGAGCGCCACGACCAGCGCCAGCCCCAGCAGGCTGCTGCGCAGGAGCGCCCAGCCCAGGGTGCCGAAGATCAGCCCGGCGTAGATGGGATGGCGCACGAAGCGGTAAGGGCCGTGCGTCACCAGCTCGCCCCCTGCGATGGGTCGGGGAAAGGGGGTCAGGTTGCGGCCCAGTGCCAGCACGCCCCAACTGCCCAGGATGCCGCCGGCCGCCAGGATGGCCAGTCCCACCCAGCGCAGCCAAGGCGGGCAGTTGAAACAGGTCGCCTGCGGCGCCAGGAGGATCACCGCAAACAACAACATCTGCAAAAGGAACCAGCCTTCACCGCGCTTGCCCATGCACAGACCGCCTTTCAGGGGAATCGCCGCGCGTCGCCGGATGCCGGCTGCCGTCCGCTGGCGTCGCTGGCAGGCCAGATTATAGCCGCGGGGCTGGTTGATGTAAAATAGCTGGCGGCTACTCGCTGATGCGGCTGCTGGCCGATGGTTTCGTGGGTTAGGATGGCATTCAGTTGGCTGTGACGTGATCCGATGACTTGACGCCTCTGCCCCGATAAGTACAATTCTCAAGAGTTGTATTTTGGTGTCTTGAAGGGTAAGCTTAGGGTGTAAGGCCATCTGTGTAACGAAGT
>JACSRL010000328.1 GCA_014879765.1 Anaerolinea sp.
GGGCCAAACGTTGGTTGAGTAGCCTTCTGAGGCGTATCGAAACCAACGTTTGGCCCGCCGGCTGAGCAGTTACTGTATCGAAACCTTCAGATCGAGTAGGCCGCCGTATCGAGATCCGCACAGCCTACTCGACCAACGTTTTGCGTAAGTCCTGACCTTGTCGGTTCCACACATCTCGGCCATGATCTCAGTCTACCCCACATCTCCCTACCGCACAACGGCCAGAACGACAGGGTTGACCTGCCAGTTTTGGCAGGTCAACCCTGTCAGCCGCTGTGCGCCTCTGGACGCTCCCGAAGCGTCCCCCCTTTTACTGTCAATCCTCGGCCAACCCGCGCCGCACCGCCCACACCGCTGCCTCCGTGCGGGTCTGTACGCCGATCTTGTCGCGGATATTGCGCAGATGAAAGCGCACGGTGTGTTCGCTGATCTGCAGCTCCTGGGCGATGCGCTGGTTGTCCCATCCCTGGGCCAGCCAGCGCACGACCTCCAGTTCCCGGCTGGTCAGGTCAGTGCCCGCCTCGCCCGCTGCAGGACGAACGGCCCACGCCGCCAGCCGCGACGCCACGGCCGCGCTCCAGCGGCCTTCGCCGCGCGCCGCGGCCCGCACGGCCTCGACGATGGCAGCCGGCGCCTCTTCCTTGAGCAGATAGCCCACCGCGCCGGCCTCCACCATGCCGCGGATGGCCGCGTCGTCGCTGTAGGCGCTGAGGGCCAACACCCGGGTGGCCAGCCCCAGCCGGCGCAGCTCAGCCGCAACCTGGCTGCCCGGCATGTCGGGCAACTGGCAGTCCAGCACGGCCACGTCCGGCCGCAGCGCCTGGATCAGCGCCAGCGCCTCCTGGCCGGAGCCAGCCTCGGCCGCCACTTGAACATCCGGCGCCTGCTCCAGCACGATGCGCAGGCCCATGCGCAGCGCAGGATGGTCGTCGATCAAGACTACTCGGATCATCGCGTCGCTCATCGTTCGGTCCCTTGCGCGGCTTGCAGCAGCGCGTCGAACTCCGCCGCGGCCTCGGCCATCCGCCCTGGCTGCACAGTCAGGCTGAAGTCGTCCCAGCGCGCGTCGCCGGAGCGGTCTTGATCCAGGAACCAGCACAGCGCCTGCACCTGCGGCTCGGCGTTGATCTCGTCCAGCGCCGCGCTCAGCCAGCCAGCCGGGTAGTTGTCGGCCGGCGTCACCCCCTCGGCCGCCACGAAGGTGTTGGTGGAGGTGATGTAGGCCGGCAGCCCGCGGGTGCTCGGGAAGGCGTTGATGATCTCCAGCCAGTCGCGGTAGACCCGGAAGCCGGCCTGGGCGCCGTTCCACTCAGGGCGGCGTTGATCGCTCTGCGGCTCGGCTGCGCCCAACTCGCCGACGCGGCCTGGCGCGTGCAGCGCGAAGCCATCGGGCGCGGCCAGCGCGTAGCCCGCGGCCTGCTTGGACTGCGCGCCGGCATCCAGCGCGGCTGCCAGGCTGTGCATGTAGTTCAACCAGGGTGCATCGATGGCCGCCGGCAGCTCCCCGTTCTGATCGTTCACCCAGGGGCGCACCGGCCCCACCAGCAGCCGGACCTGCGGATTTTCGGCGCGCATCACCTGCACCGCGTTGTCGCCCTGCGCCGCCGGCGCGCCGTAGCCGTTGAACAGCCGCGCGTACCACGCCGGCGTCACCGGCCGCTCAGGATCCAGGCTGTTGCTGCCCAGCTCGTTGAAGCCATTGCCCAGCACGTAGCCATAGACGCCGGCCAGCCGCTGATCGCGCGCCAGCCGTCGCAGATAGTCCAGATAAAGGGCCAAAGCCCGCTGGTCGCCGGCCGGCGGCAGGCTCTGGCCCTGGTCGTAGTCCACCCGCACCAGCACGCGCAACCCCTGAGCCGTGGCCTGCTGCACGCGCCAGGCCAGATCGTCGATCCCCCAGTAGGGTTGATCTGCCAGCCAGGCATAGGTCAGCGTCACCTCCCAGCCGCTGCGGCCGTGCCAGGCGCGTGCAGGGTTCGCCTCCACCGCGCATAGTTTGGTTGGCTCGCCCGTGGCCGGCGAAGGTGGCAGCGCACCGTCCAGCGCGCCCTCCGCGCCCAAGACGAAGCTGGCGCGCCGTTGACAACCCGTGTTGCAGCTATGGTAGAACGCCACCTCCACCGGCGCGTCGTCCGTCAGGGCGGGGAGGACAAAGGCCCAGGTGTAGAGGCCGGGCGTGCTTCCGCGGCGCCACTGCACGGTCACAGGCTGGCCGTCGACGGTGGCCAACACGTAGGGCCAACCCACGACATCGCTGACCTGCACCGTGATGGGGCCGCCGCGCCCATCGGCCGGACTGATCCGCCAGCGCGGCCAGGGCTCTTTCCAGACGCCGCCCGGCGCGATGGCCACCTGGCCGTGAATGGGCAACAGCCAGTAGAGCACGGCCAAAGCCAGCACGGCCAGAGCCCATCCTGCCCGCCGCAGCCAGGGTCGGGATGGCCGGCTCATGGCCGCTCCTCCGACGGGGGCGCGACGGACAACAGGAAGTGGGCGCGGACGCCGGCGGCGCTGCTTGGGTCGGGGCTTTCGACCTGCAAGGCGCTGCTATGGCGGCGCAGCGTCTCCTCCACCAGGGCCAGCCCCAGGCCGCTGCCGGCCTGCTCCGGCGACGCAGCACGGTAGAAGCGTTGGGTCACGTGGGGCAAGTGCTGGGCGGGAATGCCGGGCCCGGTGTCGCTGACCGCGCAGCGCACGCCGGCGGCCTCTCGCTGCAAGCGCAGGGTGATTTGGTCGCCAGGGCCGCTGTATTTGACCGCATTGTCCAACAGATTGAGCAGGACGCGCAGCAGCGCGTCGGCGTCGCCTGGCACGGCTGGCAGGGGGGTGTCGGCCTCCAGAGCCAGATCGATCCTTTTGGCCGCGGCCGGGGCGGTGATCTGCTGCACAGCAGCTTCGGCCAGGCTCAGCAGCTCCACCGGATGCTGGGCCAGCTCGCCGCCGGTCTCCAGCCGGCCCAGCTCCAGCATGGCGTTGACCAGGCGAACGGCCCGCTGCGTCTCTTCCTTGAGCAGGTGCAGCGACTCGGCGCGCGTCGCGTCGGGCAGGTTGGCCAGGCCCTGCACCTCGGCGTGGGTCAGGATCGTGGCCAGGGGGGTGCGCAGCTCATGGCCCAGGTCGTTGAGCAGACGGCTGCTGGCCTGGCCGGCCCGCTGCTGCTCGGTGGCGTCGAAGAGGAAGGCGAACGCGCTGCCTTCGCTGATCCAGGCCCGCAGCCAGCGGCCGCGTGGCAGAGCAATCAGGCGGTAACGGCCGCCGGCGGCTTCGGCGTCGGCCAGCAAATGATCAACCCACTCCTCAGCGGGCAGAGGGCCGCGGCTGGATGGCAGGTTCAGCAGGCGCTGGCCGGCTGCGTTGACCTCTTGCGCCTCGCCTGCACGGTTCAGACGCAGGACGCCGAAGGGCGCGTCGTCCAACGCCTGGCTGAGAGCTCGCCCCGATCTGCGTCGATGGAAGGCGCGATCCAGCCAAACCGCCCCGCCGGCAATCATGGCCAGCAGGGCGATCAGGAGAAAGAGCAGCAGTTGCAGGTCGAATTCAATCATGGCATGGAATGATCGCTTCTGTCAGCTCGATGGCATTATACCCTGCGTCATCCGGATCTTCGCAACCAGCCGGGGGGCCCCTGGGGGGCTACTGATTGCCTATGATCACCAGATCCTCTGGCCCGTAGATGTGCCAGGCCACCACCGCGCGCCAGCGGTCATCGGGCGACGGGAAGACCTGGGGGTAGTGGCCTGGGAAATACGCCTGCCCGGAACCGGCATAGAAAGGCTCGATCAACGGCGTCAGGCAGGCATTGACCGGGCAGGGCCGCGCATGCAGGTCTTCCAGCGCGCCTGGCCAGGCCTGGCTGGCGCCGGCGCTGACATCGTAGGCCAGCAGCGGGCCAGCCTCGCCCTCCTGCCACTGGCCGCGTCGATCGTAGCCCGCGCCCCGGCGCAGTCGATAGATAAAATGTTGGTCGTCGGCCCAACCCAGCGGCTCGTAGACCTCGGGCCGGACCTCGGCGCCGATTTGCAGGCTGCGCACGGCTGTGGCGATCAGGCCAGCGGGGCGGTTCACCAGGCGCAGTGCGACGCCCGGCCGCGTCGCGATGGCTGGCTGATAAGCGGCGCGCGTCCAGGGAAAGACCAGCACCGCCAGCAGCGCGGCCAGGCAGAGGTAGGCTGCCGGGCGCCGCCAGAGCTGAGCGCCATGGGCCGCGACCAGCGCAATCAGCGCGGCCAAAGCTGCGAGGATGGCCATGGCCGAGAGGACGACATAGCGCGTTGGATGGGCCAGCGCCATCAGGCTGAGGAAACCTGACAGCGACAGCGGCGCCAGAAGCGTATTGAGCGCCGTCGAATCAGGTTGCAGTTGGGATATCCAGCGCAGCGGCCAGTTCGCCAACAGGACGCCCCAGAAGGGCAGCGCCAGCAGGACGGCCGCAATCACCAGGATCGTGCGCATGGGTTTCATGGTTCTGTCCTTCCTGGATCTAGTAGCTTGCATACGGCCAGATCCACGCCGTCGTCGCGTTGACGAAGAAGAGCGTCAGCGCAAGGATACTCAACGCAAGGCTCAGCAGATGTGCTCCTGTTCGGGCATGCACGAACCTTGCTGTGCTGACGGCAATCACCATGAGCAGGATGACCAGCAGGGGTCCAAGCCCCACAACAAAGAAGGGAATGCCGACTTGTTCCGGCAGGACTCGCAACAACGGCACAAAAACCAAGGCCATCACACAGACCACCAGCGCGAGCACAATCAGCCCTCTGTCAGTGATTCTGCGCCAGAGAAAGACCGAGACAACCAAAGCTAGTGCAAGCAAGGGCAATGCGATGGTCCAAACAAGTGAACTGTTTGTGCTGAACGCAGGCATACAACATGGAAACACCTTTTCAGTTTATCCCATCCCGCGCTCCCGCACAACGGCCAAAGCGATAGCATCATCCTATCGATTTTGACAGGCTTTCCCGCGACGCGTCCCCCACTTCACCCGCAGTAAGGCGGTTTCCCGGAAACAATGATCGTAACTGCTCAACCAGTCGGTCAGAAACCAGGTCTTTCTCGTGCGGGCATGGTTTTCGTCTGCGCAACGGCCTTTCACGCCGCCATGACCTGGGTCTGCGAGACAGGAATCCGGTTTCTAATGCCACTTGAGCAGTTACCTGCCAACAATATCCGGCGCTCTTATGCGGGCGCCAGCACAACAGGCACCTCGCGCTCCAGGCGATCCGCCAGTCTCTCCTTCTCAATCTCCAGATCGTAGCGTGTCTGAAGGTTGAGCCAGAAGCGCTCAGACAGCCCAAAGTAGCGGGACAAGCGCAGCGCAGTATCCGGAGTGATGGCCCGTTTGCCCTGTACAATCTCGTTGATGCGACGCGCAGGCACGCTGATATCCTTGGCAAGCCGGTATTGGCTGATACCCAGCGGCTCGAGGAACTCCTCAAGCAGGATCTCACCTGGATGGATCGGGGGTAGCTTGTGCTCGTTCATGGCAGCCTCTTTCAGTGATAGTCCACAATCCCAACATGATAGGCATTGTTGTCTTGCCAGATAAAGCAGATGCGCCACTGGTCGTTGATCCGAATGCTGTGCTGTCCTTGCCGGTCGCCTGAGAGCTTTTCAAGGCGGTTGGACGGTGGAATGCGCAGATCCTGCAGCGTCTCAGCCGCGTCCAGTATCTCCAGCTTGATGCGCGCTTTGCGCTGGATTTCCGGCGCAAACCGGCGTGAGACTTCACGGTTGAAAATCCGCTCAGTTTCTTTGTCGGCAAAGCTTCTGATCATTGACTACATGATAACGCAGGGCGTTATTAGTGTCAAACAACTTGACGGAACGCAAGGTTTTGCTGGTCAACCAACCGGACCATCCGGCGCAGCATCTCCCATATGGAAAGTCATTGGTGCAATAATGGCCCGGTTTGCTGTGGTCCTCAGGCGACAACGTGCCATCTTGTAGGCTGGGCACGGCTGCGCCCCCTACCGCGCCTACATCGCAATCTCCGTCCGCAGCCGATACCCCACCCCCGGCTCGGTCACGATGTACGTCGGGCGCGAGGGGTCCGGCTCGATTTTGCGGCGCAGGTTGTGGATGTTGACGCGCAGCAGGTGGCTCTCCGTCTCATAGCCCATGCCCCACACCTGGCGCAACAGGTGGCGATGGGTGAGAACCTTGCCGGCGTTGCTGGCCAGCGCCCGCAACAGGTCGAACTCGGTCGGCGTCAACTGCACCTCCTGGCCGGCCACGGTCACCCAGCGCCGCGCCAGGTCCACGACCAGCTCGCCGACCGCGTACAGCGGCTCGCCAGCCGGCGCGGCCGCGCGGCGCAGCGCCACCCGCATGCGCGCCAGCAGCTCGCCGATGCCAAACGGCTTGGTCAAATAGTCGTCCGCGCCCGCGTCCAGCGCGGCGATCTTGTCCTCCTCCCCGTCGCGCACCGAGAGGATGATGATGGGCAGTTGGCTCCACTCGCGCAGCCGGCGGGTCACCTGCACACCGGCCATGCCCGGCAGCCCCAGGTCCAGGATCACCAGGTCGGGGCGCTGATCGACCACGGCCGCCAGCGCCTCCGGCCCATCGGCGGCCTCGAAAACGGTGTACCCGTGCGCGGTCAGCGAGGTGCGCAGAAAACGCCGGATGGGCCGCTCGTCGTCCACCACCAGAACGCGCACCTGCGACTCAGCCATGGCCAATATCCTTGATGGACAGGGGTAGGGTGATGGTGAAGCTGGCGCCCCCCTCCGGCCGGTTCCGCGCCTGGATGCGGCCGCCGTGCGCCTCGACGATGCCGCGACAGATGGACAGCCCCAGCCCGGTGCCGCCCAGGCTGCCAGGGTATTGCAGACGGTAGAAGCGATCGAACACGCGCCCCAGGTCCTCCGGCGGGAGGCCCGGCCCGCGATCGGCCACCTCGATCTCGACCTGCAGCCCCTGCACCCGCGCCCGCACGTCGATGGGCTGGTCGGGCGGCGCATACTTCAGCGCGTTGTCCAGCAGATTGACCAGCACCTGCACCACCAGCACGAAATCCAGGGGGGTCAGCGGCATGTCGGCGGGGATCTCCACCCGCACCTCGCGCTGTTGCAGCCGCGCGCCAAGCTGGCCCAACGCCGCGCCGATCAGGTCCTGAACGTCGCACGGCTCCAGGCGCAGGGCCAGCGGCCCAGCCTCCAGCCGGGTCATGTCCAGCAGGTTGCCCACCAGTTGGTTCAGCCGTTCGGTCTCCTCGTGCGCATTTTCCACCAGCGCGCGCTGGGCGGCCGCATCCAGTTGACCGGCGTCGGCCAACAGCGCGCTCAGCGCGCCGGTGATGGACACCAGCGGTGTGCGCAGGTCGTGGGAGATGGAGTTGAGCAGCGCGGCCTGCAACTTCTCGGTGACCTGCAAGACCACCGCCTGGCGCGCCTGCTGGGCCAGATTGTCCCGCTCCACGGAGAGCGCCACCTGGTTGGCGAACGCGTCCATCAGCCGGCGCTGGGCCGGCGTCAGATGCCGCTGCGGTTCCGGCGAGCCGGCCACGCCCAGAACGCCCACCACCCCGCGCGCGGTCTTCATGGGCAGGTAGCGCAGGTTGGCGGCCGGCAGCGTATCGGTGTTGCGGCCGGCCGGCTGGCCGCGGCGAAAGACCCAGTCGGCGACGGCCAGCTCATCGGCCGGCAGATCCAGGCGCTCGCTGGTCGCGGCGACGGTCAGCTCATCGGCCCCCTCCTGCTCCGGCAGGAAAATCGCCACCTCCCGGCCAAAGGTACTGGCGACGTGTTGCATCACCGTGCGCAGAATGTCCTCCCGCCCCAGCGCAGCGGCCAGATCGCGGCTGAGATCGTACAGCGCCGCGGTTTCGGTCTCGCGCTGCATGGCCGCATCGGCCTGCTGGCGGGCGCGGGTGGTCAACGTG
Source organism: Anaerolinea sp. (assembly GCA_014879765.1). Classification (GTDB taxonomy): domain Bacteria; phylum Chloroflexota; class Anaerolineae; order JAAEKA01; family JAAEKA01; genus JAAEKA01. The sequence continues at coordinate 7,883 of JACSRL010000328.1, forward strand.
CTGATCACCAGGCCGACAATCAGCAGGCCGCCGAAGGTCAGCAGGTACTGGGTGTCGGCAATGGCGAAGCTCAAGACCGGGGCGACGAAGAAATAATCGAACAGCAGCGCGCTGAGCACCGAGGCCACGATGGCCGGTCCGCGCCCCAGGTAGACCGCGACGAGCACCACCATGGCCAGGTAGATCATGGCCAGGTTGGTCGGATCCAGCCGCGGCGCCAATGCCTGGCTGAGCAGCGTTGCGCCGGCCACCAGCGCGCCCGCCCACGCATAGGGCCGCCACGCCCGCGGCGCGGCCGCCGGCGGCCGCGCGCCGCTCGGCGCGGGCGTCGCCGCGCTGCTGACCACGTAGACGTCGATGGGGCCGCTGCGGCGGATCAACTGATCGACCACCGAGCCGCGCAAAAGCTCGTGCCAGCGGGGGCGCAGCGGCTTGCCGGCGATGATCTTGGTGACGTTGTGGGCGCGGGCGTAGTCGATGGTCGTCTCCACCACCGACTGGCCGGGCAGGGTGATGGTCTTGGCCCCCAGCGTCTCGGCCAGCGCCAGGTTGCTGGCCAGTTGGTCGCGGTCGGCCGGGGCCAGCGTGGCCGTGGCGGCCGTCTCCACGTTGAGCGCAAACCACCCGGCGTTGAGCTCGTCGGCCAGCCGCCGGGCCGCGCGGATCAGCCGCTCGCTCAGCGGGCTGGCGCTGACGCAGACCAGCAGACGCTCGGCGGCCGGCCAGGGGCCGGGGATGGCCCGGATCTGCATGTAGCTGCGCATCTGGTCGTCGACGCGCTCGGCCGCGCGGCGCAGCGAAATCTCCCGCAGCGCGGTGAGGTTGCCCAGGCGGAAGAACTGCTCCACCGCCCGGCTGGCCTGTTCCGCCACGTAGACCTTGCCGTCGTTCAGCCGCTGCACCAGCTCGACCGGCGGCAGATCCACCAGCCGGATCTCGCTGGCCTGGTCCAACACGCTGTCGGGCAGGGTCTCGCGCACGATGACGCCGGTGATCTGGGCGACGATGTCGTTGAGGCTCTCCAGGTGCTGGATGTTGAGCGTGGTGTAGACGTCGATGCCCGCGGCCAGCAGGTCCTCCACGTCCTGGTAGCGTTTGGGGTGGCGCGAACCGGGCGCGTTGGTGTGCGCCAGCTCATCCACCAGCGCCAGCGCCGGCCGCCGCGCCAGCACCGCGTCCACATCCATCTCGCTGAGCAGCGCGCCGCGGTAGGCCACCTGCCGCCGCGGGATGATCTCCAGCCCGGCCAGCAGCGCGTCGGTCTCGGCGCGGCCGTGGGTTTCGGCGTAGCCCACCACCAGGTCCAGCCCCTCGGCCTGGCGCTGCTGCGCGGCCTGGAGCATGGCGTAGGTCTTGCCGACGCCGGCCGCGTAGCCCAGGAAGACCAGCAGCCGCCCGCGGCCGGCCTGCTGCTCCTCGGTCTGAATAGCAGCCAACAGTTGATCGGGATCACGACGGCCAGAAGAGTTGGTCATTCCACGCGTTGTCCTCGTTGTCGTCTATTGTAGCCCATCCAGCGCCAGGTTCAATTCCAGCACATCGACGCGCGGCTCGCCCAACAGGCCGAACTGGCGGCCCGCGGTGTGCTGCTCCACCAGCGCGCGCACCTGCGCTTCGCTCAGGCCGCGCGCCGCGGCCACCCGCGGCGTCTGGTAGGCGGCCGCGGCCGGGCTGATGTGCGGGTCCAGCCCGCTGGCCGACGCGGTCACCAGGTCCACGGGGACCGGCAGGGCCACGGTCAGGCCCAACGCAGCGTTGGCGGCCTGTAACGCGTCCAGGCGCGCCTGGGCGGCCGCGGTCAGGGCCGCGTTGCTGGGCCCCAGGTTCGAGCCGGAGGAGGCCGCGCCGTTGTAGGGGAAGGGCGCGGTGGCGGAGGGCCGGCCCCAGAAGTAGCGCGGGTCATCGAAGGCCTGGCCGATCAGCTCCGAGCCGACGACCACGCCCGCGCGCTGCACCAGGCTGCCGTTGGCCTGGCGCGGCATGATCAGTTGGGCGAGGGCGGTGACGGTCAGCGGATAGACCACGCCGGTGAGCAGCACCAGCAGGGCCAGGGCAACGACGGTGGGACGGATCAGTGTGCGCATGGTACGATTGTTCTCCTTGTTCACGAGAGGCGCGCCCATCAGGCCAGCCCCAGCGCGGTCAGCGCCATGTCGATCAGTTTGATGCCGATGAAGGGCGTCACCAGGCCGCCCAGACCGTAGATCAACAGGTTGTCGCGCAGCAGTTGGGCCGCGCCGACCGCGCGGTAGGGCACGCCGCGCAGGGCCAGCGGCACCAGGGCGATGATCACCAACGCGTTGAAGATCACCGCGGACAGGATCGCGCTCTGCGGCGTGCTCAGCCCCATGAAGTTCAGCGCGCCCAGGGCCGGATAGGTGCTGGCAAAGGCCGCGGGGATGATGGCGAAGTACTTGGCCACGTCGTTGGAGATGCTGAAGGTGGTCAACGACCCGCGCGTCATCAGCAGTTGTTTGCCGATCTCGACGATTTCGATCAGTTTGGTGGGGTTGCTGTCCAGGTCGATCATGTTGGCGGCCTCGCGCGCCGGCTGGGTGCCGGTGTTCATGGCCACCGCCACGTCGGCCTGGGCCAGGGCCGGCGCGTCGTTGGTGCCGTCGCCGGTCATGGCTACCAGCCGGCCGCCGGCCTGGTACTCGCGGATCAGCTGCAGCTTGGCCTCGGGCGTCGCCTGCGCCAGGAAATCGTCCACGCCGGCCTCGGCCGCGATGGCCGCGGCGGTCAGCGGATTGTCGCCGGTGATCATCACCGTCTTGATGCCCATCTTGCGCAGGTGGGCGAAACGTTCGTTGATGCCGCCCTTGACGATATCCTTCAGGTGGATCACCCCCAGTGGGTCGCCGTTGCGCGCCACCACCAGGGGGGTGCCGCCGCTGCGGGCGATGGCATCAATGCCGGCCCGCAGCTCCGCGGGGACGGCCCGGCCAGCCTGTTGGATCAAGGTCAGCATGGTGTCGGGGGCGCCCTTGCGGATGCTGACGCCGTCCACGTCCACGCCGCTGATGCGGGTCTGCGCGCTGAAGGGCACGAAATGCAGCCCCTCAGGGTGCTCCGATCCCGGCGCCACGGCCCGGCCGCGCAGCCCGAACTGCTCCTTGGCCAGCACCACGATGCTGCGTCCTTCCGGGGTCTCGTCGGCCAGCGAGGCCAACTGCGCGGCCTCGGCCAGCTCACGGGCGTCGACGCCGGAGACGGGGGTGAAGGCGACGGCCTGGCGGTTGCCCAGGGTGATGGTGCCGGTCTTGTCCAGCAGCAGCACGTCCACGTCGCCGGCCGCCTCCACCGCGCGGCCCGACATGGCGATGACGTTGCGCTGGATCATCCGATCCATGCCGGCGATGCCGATGGCCGACAGCAGCCCGCCGATGGTGGTGGGGATCAGGCAGACCAGCAGCGCCACCAGCACGGTGATGGTCACGGGCGCGCCCTGGCCGGCCGCCTCCACGCTGTAGAGCGAGAAGGGCAGCAGGGTGATGCACACCACCAGGAAGATGATGGTGAACGCGGCCAGCAGGATGTTGAGCGCGATCTCGTTGGGGGTTTTCTGGCGTTTGGCGCCCTCGATCATGCCGATCATGCGGTCCAGGAAGCCCTCGCCGGGGTTGGCCGTGACGCGGATCAGCAGCCAGTCGGAGAGCAGGCGGGTGCCGCCGGTGACGGCGCTGCGGTCGCCGCCCGACTCGCGGATCACCGGGGCGCTTTCGCCGGTGACTGCGCTCTCGTCCACCGAGGCGACGCCCTCGATCACCTCGCCGTCGGCGGGGATGATGTCGCCCGCCTCGACCAGGAAGACGTCGCCCTGGCGCAGCGCGGTGGAGGAGACCAGATCGACCGCGGCATCGCGGCGCGGCTGGCGCAGCTTTTTGGTCTGCGTTTCCTGGCGCGTGCGGCGCAGCGCGTCGGCCTGGGCCTTGCCGCGGCCTTCGGCCAGCGCCTCGGAGAAGTTGGCAAAGAGCACCGTGAACCAGAGCCAGAGCGCGACCGCGCCGATGAAGCCGGTCGGCGCCTCGCCGCGGCCCAGCAGGGCCTGGAGCCACAGCGCGGTGGCCGCGATGCTGCCGACCTCGACCACGAACATCACCGGGTTGCGGATCATCCAGCGCGGGTTGAGCTTGCGAAACGCGTCCACGACCGCGCGGCGCAGCAGCGGCCCGCGGCTGCCGGCCGGCTTGCGGGGATGGGATGAGCTTGACGAAAGAGTGACCATTGCGATCTCCATGGGTTGGCGCACCGGTCGCGGACTGGGATGTCCGGGACGCCGGGCGGCCTTACATTGCCAGCAGCAGGTGCTCGACGATGGGACCCAGCGCGAGCGCGGGCAGGAAGTTGAGCGCGCCGACCAGCAGCACGATGACCACCAGCCAGCCGATGAAGAGCGGCGTGTGGGTCGGCAGGGTGCCGGCGCTGCTTTCCACGCGCTTTTTGCGCACCAGCGAGCCGGCCAGCGCCAGCGTGGGCACGATCAGCCAGAAGCGGGAGATGAGCATGGCCAGCCCGCCCAGGAGGTTGTAGAAGGGGGTGTTGGCTGCCAGCCCGGCAAACGCGCTGCCGTTGTTGTTGCCCATGGAGGTGAAGGCGTAGAACACCTCGCTGAAGCCGTGGGGGCCAGGGTTGAAGATCGACGCCTTGCCGGCGGCGGTGACCACCCCTAGCGCGGTCAGGCCCAGCACGGTGATGGGCATGATCAGGATCAGCAGGGAGGCCATCTTGATCTCGTAGGCCTCGATCTTTTTGCCCAGATACTCCGGGGTGCGGCCCACCATTAGCCCGGAGACGAACACCGCCACCAGCACGAAGGCCAGCATGCCGTAGAGTCCAGACCCGACGCCGCCGAAGATCACCTCGCCCAACTGCATCAAGACCATGGTGACCATCCCGCCCAGCGGCGTCAACGAGTCGTGCATGGCGTTGACCGCGCCGTTGGAGCCGGCGGTGGTGACTGCGGCCCACAGCGCGGTGCTGGCGACGCCAAAGCGCAGCTCTTTGCCCTCCATGTTGCCCCCCGGCGCCAGCGCGGTGGCCGTCTGGTCGATGCCCAGGCTGGCCAGGCGGGGGTTGCCGGCCGCTTCGGCCGCGTAGGAGACGGCGATCATCGCCACGAACACCACCGTCATGGCGGCCATCAGCGCCCAACCCTGCCGGGTGTCGCCCACCATGCGGCCAAAGGTGTAACAGAGCGCGGCCGGGATGAGCAGGATGGCCAGCATCTCCAGGAAGTTGCTCAGCGGCGTCGGGTTTTCGAAGGGATGGGCCGAGTTGACGTTGAAGAAGCCGCCGCCGTTGGAGCCCAACTGTTTGATGGCTACCTGCGAGGCGGCCGGCCCCAGGGGCAGCGTCTGTTGCAGCACCGGGTTGCCCTGCGCGTCGACCAGGGGCTGCACCAGGGTGGCGGTGGCGTAGGGGGAGAGGTTCTGCACCACCCCCTGCGACACCAGGATCAGGGCCAGCAGCAGCGACAGCGGCAGCAGGATGTAGAGCAGGCTGCGCGTCAGGTCCACCCAGAAGTTGCCGATGGCGCTGGCCGTGGGGCGCGCCAGGCCGCGGATGAAGGCGACCAGCACCGCCATGCCCACCGCCGGCGACAGGAAATTCTGCACCGTCATGCCCAGCATCTGGGTCAGATAGCTCATGGTGCTCTCGCCGCCGTAGCCCTGCCAGTTGGTGTTGGTGAGGAAGCTGGCGGCGGTGTTGAAGGAGGAGTCGGGCGACACCGCGCCGAAGCCCTGGGGGTTGAGCGGCAGGAAGCCTTGCAGCCGCTGCAAGGCGTAGAGCAGCGCCATGCCGGCGATGCTGAAGAGCAGCACCGCCAGGGTGTAATGTTTCCAGCCCATCTCCTGGCTGGGATCGATGCCCAGCAGCCGGTAGATCCAGCGTTCCACCGGCCCCAGCAGCGGGTGCAGCCAGGTGCGCTGGCCCTGATGGACGCGCGCCATGAAGCTGCCCAGCGGCTTGGCCAGCAGCAGCAGCGCGGCCAGGTAGAGGGCGATTTGAAGCAAACCGTTGGTGGTCATAGACCTGTCGCCTCCGTTTCTAGCCGAACCATTCCGGTTTCAGCAGGGCCAACACCAGGTAGATCAGCAGCGCCAGCGCCACGACGCCGGCAATCAGGTAGATCGCGGTCATGACGTATGCTCCATCAGGCGATCGCACAGGATCACCAGGCCGAAGCACAGGCCAAAGAAGGCCGCGATGAGCAGCAACATCAGGATATCCTGCATGGCGGGATACCTCCTTGTGGAAATTCCGACACCCCCAGTCTATGGCAAATGGCATCAAAGCGGGGACAAGAGAGTCCGGTCGCGCATCAAGAAAAGGTCAAGAACCGCCCGGCGGCGGTTCATCCCCCGAAAAACGAACATAGCCGCCCATGCGCGGGGCGCACAACCCAGGATGAAAGGTGCGGGCTCGGTTGGCGCCCATCCAGGGTGTTGCGCAAAGACCGGCCCGAGCGGCTATCTTCAGGTTAGGCACTTAGTTTCTGTACGCCTCAGTCCGACGGGTTGGGGAAGGCCCGCTCCTCACCAGCCCCAGGCACGCCGTCAACGGTGCGCGGGCCGTAGAGCTCTCCCTCGGTGGTGATGGTGTAGGTGGTCAGGCCGGTCACATCCAGCCCGATGTCATCGACGGTGCGCCAGTGTACCAGCAGTTGGTTGCCCTGCACCTGGCCGAAGCCCTCCTGGATGCTGCCGGTGATGATCCACTGCAAGGCGTAGGTTCCCGGCGCCGCGCCTGGCCGCACCTGCAGGTTGCCGCCGTAATCGGTGCCGCGCGGATCGACGCCGTTGACCGAATAGGACGCGGCCAGGGTGGGCAGGGCGTCAGGGGCCGCGTCGGCGCCCTGGATCTTGCCCTTCTCTTGGCTGGAACAGGCGCTGAGCAGGGCCAGCGTCAACAGCAACGCGATAAGCACATGTTTCGACATGAGGTCTCCGTATCAGATAAGCTTGGCGGCCTGGCTGAAGGCCGCAGCGCGCGCCACATAGCGCGCGGCCGAAGCGCGGTTGGCTTCGATCTCGGCCGGCGTCAGCTCGCGCGCCACCCGGGCCGGCATGCCCAGAAGCAGCGAGTTGGGCGGGTAGACCTTGCCCTCGGTCAGCAGCGCGCCCGCGCCGACGATGCTGTTCTCCCCCACCACCGCGCCGTTGAGCAGCACGGCGCGGATGCCGATGATGCAGTTGTCGCCCACGGTCGCGCCATGCACCACCGCGCCGTGGCCCACGGTCACGCCCGCGCCGATCACCGCGGGATAGCCAGGGTCGGCGTGCAGGATGCAGCCCTCCTGGATATTGCTGGCCGGGCCGACGCTCAGCGCCTCCACGTCGCCGCGCAGGGTGGCGTTGAACCAGACGCTGGCCTGCGCGGCCAGCGTCACATCGCCGACCACCACCGCGCCCGGCGCGATGAAGACGGTAGGGTGAACCTGTTCAGGGTGAAATTGGGTGTTCAGTGGCATGAAGTCTGCTCCGCACTTTTATGCACGTAGAAACCGGGTTGGTCGTACAGAAACCGGGTTTTGTGAGACAAAAACCCGGTTTCTAATGCCACGGTTTCTGAACGACAGCGCGATCTTCAAGATCATGCTGTGGCGACATGATAACGCAGCGCGGCGAAATGGGCAAGATGTTTGGCCGTTCGTGCAATTTGTGGCACAATGCGGCCCCTTGCACCGCCGCCTCGGACGCGCCGCGGTGACTCTTTTGCGGAGAACCTCATGCCATTGACTCGATTTGCCAAATTCGCCTGGGCCGTGCTGGCCTGGAATGTGATCGTGGTGCTGTGGGGCGCGTTCGTGCGTGCAACCGGCGCCGGCGCGGGCTGCGGCAACCACTGGCCGCTGTGCAACGGCCAGGTGGCGCCGGTGGCCCCGCGCATCGAGACGCTGATCGAGCTCACCCACCGCCTGACCTCGGGCGTGGCCCTGATCGGCGTGTTGATTCTGATCCTCTGGGCCTTCCGCGCCTATCCCCGGCGCCATCCTGTGCGCTGGGGCGCGGTCGCCTCGGCCGCGTTCATCCTCAGCGAGTCGCTGGTGGGCGCGGGGCTGGTGCTCTTCGGCTGGGTGGCCGACGATGCCTCGGCCGAGCGTGCGCTGGTGGTGGCGATCCATCTTTTCAACACCTTTTTGCTGCTGGCCTCGCTGGCGGTCACGGCCTGGTGGGCCTCCGGCCAATGGCCGCGCGCGCTGCCAGGCCGCGGCTGGATCGTCTGGGGGCTGCGGGCTGGCCTGCTGAGCGTGCTGCTCGTCGCCATCAGCGGGGCCATCACCGCGCTGGGCGACACCCTCTTCCCCGCCGCCAGCCTGGCCGAGGGCCTGCGCCAGGACATGGACCCCAGCCAGCATTTCCTGATCCAACTGCGCATCTGGCATCCGCTGCTGTCGATCCTGACGGGCGTCTTTCTGCTGATCTTGGCCCGCGCCCTGCGCGGCCAGGCAGCCAGCCCGACCGTCGCCCGGCTAAGCTGGATCCTGGCCATCGCCGTCGTCGTACAACTGGCGGCCGGCCTGGTCAACGTCGTGCTGCTGGCGCCGGTCTGGATGCAGATCGTCCACCTGCTGCTGGCCGACCTGGTGTGGATCAGCCTGGTGCTGCTCTCCGCCTCGGCGGCAGCCGTGCCGGTGCCCAGGTTCGAGCCGGCCGCCACCGAGGCAGTCGGCCAGGCCCTCATTTGATCCATCCGGGTAAAACCGTTCTGCCGTTGGCCGGTGGCGCTTTGGCCGCGCTGTAACTGCTATGGAGTTGCCCCATGCCACACATCGAAAAACATCGTATGTCCCGCATTGGTTGGCTGCGCGCCGCGGTGCTGGGCGCCAACGACGGCATCCTCTCCACCTCCAGCCTGATTCTGGGCGTGGCTGCGTCGGGAGCTGCGTCCAGAAGCATCCTGATCGCCGGCGTGGCCGGCATGGTGGCCGGCGCCATGTCCATGGCCGCGGGCGAGTACGTGTCGGTCAGCTCGCAGGCTGACACCGAAAACGCTGATCTGGCGCGCGAGCGGCAGGAACTGGCTGCCATGCCTGAGGCTGAGCACGCCGAGCTGGCCGGGATCTACGTCGAGCGCGGGCTGGATCCCGAGCTGGCCGCGCAGGTAGCCACCCAGTTGATGGCCCATGACGCGCTGGGCGCCCACGCGCGCGACGAACTGAGCATCACCGAGACGGTAGCGGCGCGGCCGGTGCAGGCAGCCCTGGCCTCGGCCGCCAGCTTCGCCGTGGGCGCGGCGCTGCCGCTGTCGGTGGTGCTGCTGGCGCCGCCGCCGGCGCTGATCTGGGCCGTGGTCATCAGCTCGTTGCTCTTTTTGGCGCTGCTGGGCTCGCTGGCGGCAGTCACCGGCGGCTCGCCGGTGCTGCGCGCAGCCACGCGCGTCACCTTCTGGGGCGCGCTGGCCATGGCGTTGACGGCCGGCGTTGGCGCGTTGTTTGGAGTCTCTGCCTGAGGAAAAACGCTATGGATCGAACACCCCCCAAGAACATCGATGAATACATCACCGGCTTTGCGGCTGATGTCCAGGCGATTCTGCAAGCCATTCGGCAGACCATCCACGAGGCTGCACCGGAGGCGCAGGAGACCATCAGCTATCAGATGCCGACCTTCACCCTGCATGGCAATCTGGTGCATTTTGCCGCGTACAGCAAGCATATCGGCTTCTACCCCGTACCCAGCGGCATCGGTGCTTTCCAGGAGGAACTGGCAGGCTACAAGCAGGGCAAGGGGTCAGTGCAGTTCCCGCTCAACCAGCCCATGCCCTATGAGCTCATCCGCCGGATCGTGATCTTCCGCGTGCAGGAAAATCTGGCCAAGGCAGCGGTCAAAGAGGGGAAGCGGGCAAAATCGGGATCATAGGCCAGTCGGCGGGCGCCGGCCAGCGGAATCGATCAGGTTGTACGGATTGTCGCGATCCAGCGCCCATTCCAGCGGGTTGTTCAGGATGTATTGGCGAATCGCATCCAGTTCACGCGGGTTGCGGACAATGTGATCGTAGAAGCCGCGCTGCCAAAAGCGTACCCCTGCCATGTTGCGCAAGGTATTGATCCGCTTGGTGGACTCGTATTTGTGGATGGCGACGACCTGGCCCAGATTGGGTTTGCGAGTGAGCGATCTGATTGGTCCGTCGGGTGATGCCCCACTGGCTTCGTCGCGCGATTGTCTTTCGCGGTTCAATGCACTGTCCATTGCCGCCGTCCATTCATGGATGACGTAGATGACGTGGCCATGGTTGGGCATGATTACCGATTGGTCGATGGTGACATTCCAGAAGCAGGCATTGGTTTCGGCCACTACATCGGCGATTATCTCGCCATAGGGCGACAATTCGACCTGATCGTAGACAACCTGACCCAGTACGCATTCGCGTTCGTGGACACAGAACGTCACGAAGTAATAGCCAGGCTGTGAATAATCAAAGCCCGGCAAACGCGTCGACCGCCGATGATGCTTGCGGGGATTGTACAGTTCCATCGTAAGTCCTCCTGCCGTGTCGTGGCATCCGTCGTAGGGGCGGGGTTTCCCCGCCCATCACCGTGTTGCGTCAATCGTCGTAGGGGCGGGGTATCCCCGCCCATCACCATGTTGCGTCAACCGTCGTAGGGGCGGGGTTTCCCCGCCCTGGGGCATACGGCGACGCGGAAATCGTCATGGGCATGTGGCATGTCGGTCGGCGGCGGCGGGCGGGGAGACCCCGCCCCTACCGTGTTGTTGCATCCATCACCGCGTTGTGGCATCCATTACCATGTTGCGTCAACCGTCGTAGGGGCGGGGTATCCCCGCCCTTGGGCATACGGCGACGCGGAAATCGTTATGAGTATGTGGCATGTCGGTCGGCGGCGGCGGGCGGGGAGACCCCGCCCCTACCGCGTTGTGGCATCCAACGCCGTGTTGCGTCAATCGTTGTAGGGGCGGGGTATCCCCGCCCAACACCGTGTTGCGTCAATCGTTGTAGGGGCGGGGTTTCCCCGCCCAACACCGTGTTGCGTCAATCGTTGTAGGGGCGGGGTTTCCCCGCCCTGGGGCATACGGCGACGCGGAAATCGGCATGGGCATGTGGCATGTCGGTCGGCGGCGGCGGGCGGGGAGACCCCGCCCCTACCGTGTTGTGGCATCCATTACCATGTTGCGTCAACCGTCGTAGGGGCGGGGTTTCCCCGCCCTGGGGCATACGGCGACGCGAAAATCGTCGTCTGCGGCAGCGTATAGCACGCGCCGGCGTTGGACATCACATACGGGCAACCGGTGGCATCGCCGCAGGCCGCGCAGGAGACGGCCGCGCGATCCTCGATGCGTTCCAGCCGGCCCATGCGCACCAGCTCGACCAGCATCCCTTCCAGCACGGCCGGTTCCAGATCCATCTGCGCGGCCAGCAGCTCCAGGCTCAGCGGGCCAGGAGCGTTGTTGAAGAGGGAGAGGAGTTGGCGTAACATGGTGAACGGTGAACAGTAAACGGTGAACGGCAGTACAATTCACCCTCCTAGTAGCCACCTGGCCACCTGGTAGGCGATGAATCCGGTGATCCAGGCCAGCGCCAACAGGTAGAAGAAGCTGAAAAGCATCCAGCGCGTGCCGAATTCTGCCTTCAGCGCGCCCATGGCGGCGATGCAGGGGGCGTAGAGCAGCACGAAGACCAGAAAAGCCAGCGCGGCCGCGGGGGTGAAGTGGCTTTGCAACGCTTTGCTGAGGGCGGTGTCAGCCTGGGCCGGCTCCTCACCGGTCAGATCCACGCCGGGGATCATGCTCAACACGATGCGCGCCGAGTCGACGACAGCCTGGCCGAAGCCGACCACGATGCCGCGCAGGTCCGCGGCCAGATCTACCGGCGCCGGCGGCTCAGCCGGCGCGTCCCCCAGGTAGATCACCGCCATGCTGCTGATCACCACCTCCTTGGCCACCAGCCCCGTCACCAGCGAGCCCGCAGCCTGCCAGTTGCCAAAGCCCAGCGGCTCGAAGATGGGCGCGATCACGCCCGACAGCCGGCCAAAGATGCTCTCCTCGGTGCTGGCCACTCCCACCGGCAGGTTGAGCAGCGCCCAGACGATGACGGACGCGGCCAGGATCAGCGTGGCCGCCTTGCGCACGAACTCGGCGCTGTGCCGCCACATGTGGCTGCGCAGGCCGCGCCAGGCCGGCAGGCGATAGGGGGGCAGCTCCAGCACGAAGAGCGAATCGGCGGTCTTGCCGAAAAGCGTGCGGCGCATCAGCAGGCCGGTCAGCACCGCCAGCGCGATGCCCAGCAGATAGAGTCCGAAGATCACCGCGCTGGCGCGCCGGGGGAAGAAGGCCGCGGCGAAGATGACATAGACCGGCAGCCGGGCCGCACAGCTCATCAGCGGCACCATCAGCCCGGTCAGGATGCGGTCGCGGCGGTTTCCCAGGGTGCGGGTGGCCAGGATGCCAGGCACGTTGCAGCCAAAGCCGACGATCAGCGGGATGAAACTCTTGCCGTGCAGCCCCAGCAGGTGCATCAGTTTGTCCATGACGAAGGCCGCGCGCGCCATGTAGCCGCTGTCCTCCAGCAGCGCCAGGCAGAAATAGAGGATCAGCAGCACCGGTAGAAAGACCAGCACCCCGCCCACGCCGGCCATCACCCCATCCACCAGCAGCGAGCTCAGCCAGGCGGGCGCGGCCACGGCCGCCAGGCCGGCCGCCACCCAGTTGGCCAGCACGCCGTTGACGGTGGCGTCGATCCAGTCCACGAAGGGGGCGGAGGCGTCGGCGGTCAGCTTGAAGACCAGCGCCATCAGTCCGAAGAAGATGGGCAGTCCCAGCACCCGATGGGCGGCGATGTCGTCGATGCGATCGGTCAGGCTGCGCTGTTGACCGCCGCGGCGCTTGACCACCTGATGGGCCAGGCCATGCACGAAGCCGTAGCGGCGATCGGCCACCAGCAGCTCCACATCGTCGCCGTAGAGGGCCTGGACGCGGGCCGCGGCCTGCTGGGCCTGCTGGCGCAGCGCGGCGGCCTGTGGTGTGTCGCCCATTGCCTGCCCGGCCAGCGCGTCCCCTTCCAGCAGCTTGAGCGTGGCATAGCGCGGCGCGGCCGGGCCGGCCAGCGCGGCGACCTGCGGCTGCAAGGCGCTGATCTCCGCTTCCAACTCGATCCCGTAGTCGATCAGGTTGGGACGCGACGCGGCCTGGGTCACGGTCAGCCCCACCAGGTCTACCAGGCTCTGGCGACGGGTGCCCACTGTGGGAACCACCGGCACGCCCAGCAGCCGGGCCAGCAGCTCCACGTCGATGGCGATCCCCTCGGCCTCGGCGCGGTCCATCATGTTCAGCGCCAGCGTCACCGGCACGCCCAGCTCCAGCACCTGCGCGGCCAGATAGAGGTTGCGCTCCAGGTTGGTGGCGTCGGCGACGACGATGGCCGCGTCGGGCCGCTCCTCCAGGATGAAGTCGCGCGCGATGAGCTCCTCCAGCGAGTGCGCGCTGAGGCTGTAGGTGCCGGGCAGGTCGACCAGCGTCACCGCCTGGCCGTTCCAGCGCACGGCGCCCGACGCGACGGCTACCGTCTTGCCGGGCCAGTTGCCCACATGTTGTCTGCCCCCGGTCAGGGCGTTGAAAATCGTGCTTTTGCCGGCGTTGGGGTTGCCCGCCAGCACCACCACCGGCGCATCGCCCGTCTTACTGGCCACGGGAACCGCCGTAGAGCCAGCGCAGCCAGCGCGGGCAGCGGCTGGCCTGTTGATGATCGCAACCCCCTTCCACCAGTTGGGAACAGAGCTGGCAGGGCAGCCGCTCCACCAGCACCTGGCTGGCCTCGCTGCGCCGCAGGGAAAGCCGGTAGCCCTTGACCATGTATTCGACGGGGTCGCCCAGCGGCGCCACACGCACCACGCTGATCTCTGCGCCGGGCACCAGGCCCATGTCCAACAGACGCTTGCGCAGGGCCGCGCCGCCTTGCACTGCCTGGATGGCGGCGCGCTGCATGGGGAGGAGGGCTGTCAGTTGTTCCATATTTAGGAGTTCCTTCAGATATTCGGTCGAATTCTTTAGCTGTATCATAACATGGTTTGGCTGAGTGCGATATGATCTGGATCAGGTTTTGTCGCCTGTTTTTCAACAATCGAAGGTGTTTGACAGAACGCCAAGAAACAGGTATCCTCATTCCCACGCAAGTTTCATATTTCACCCAGGAGTTTTTCCCATGTCCGGCCACCTCGCCAGTATCGTCTACAGTCCCGACCCCGGCAGCTACAACCGTCTTCCGCTCTCTGAGGCCATGCTTAGGGCCGGCTACGGCATCGAAGGCGACCGCAAGGGGGGCAATCCCCGGCGCAACCTGAACATCATGGATCAGGAGATGGCCAACGCGCTGGCAGCCGAGGGCTATCCTGGCGGCGCCGGCGTGCTGGGCGAGAACCTGATCCTCGCCGGCGTCGACCTGAGCGGCCAGCCTGAGGGCGCCCGGCTGCGCATCGGCGCTGAGGCGGTGATCGAGGTGGTGAGCCTGCGCAAGCCTTGCTACAAGCTGACCGCGCTGGATGCGCGCATGCCGGCCGCGGCGGTCGGCCGCGTGGGCGTCATGGCCCGCGTCGTAGAGGGCGGCCTGATCTGCGTGGGCGACGCGGTGACAGCCATCTGACGCACCCAGGTTCCGGATATCACGCATCACGTTTCACGTTTCACGCCCGCATTCTCCACAAAGCTCACCATCTATCATGTGGCATACTTACTACCAACCGACAACGTTGTCTGAGGCGCTGGCCCTGCTGAGCCAGCACGGCGAGCAGGCCCGCATCATCGCGGGCGGCACCGATCTGGTCATCGAGCTGGAGCGCGGCGTGCGGCGTCAGCAGGTGCTGATCGACATCACGCGTATTCCAGGGCTGGACGGCATCGAGCTTGGGTCGGGTCTCGATACGGCGCAGACGGGTCTCGATACGGCGCAGACGCCTACTCGACCGGCGGAGCAGGCGGGTCTCGATACGGCGCAGACGC
>JACSRL010000041.1 GCA_014879765.1 Anaerolinea sp.
TGCGGGGGGCGTCGGCGGGCGGATGGCCGATGGTCAGCAGCGCCTGGGGTTCCAGCGTGGCGGGCAGATCCAGGATGGTTTGCACCAGCTCAGGACAGAAGATGGGGGCGCACAGCCAGCAGGCGGCCAGACCGCAATGCTGCACGGCCAACAGCAGGTTCTGGCAGGCCAGCGCCACCGACTGCACGCCCATCTGCCATTCACGCAGTTGACGCCGCGCATCGGGGTAGCTGTCCAGCGCGTCCAGGTCCAGACAGGGCAGGATCGCCAGCGGCGCGCCGGCGATGCGCTGGCGGGAGAGCGCGGCGCGGCGGGCAATCGCCGCAGGGTCTCCCCCGTCGGCCAGCAGATCAGCCTGCCAGCGGGCGGCCATGGCCTCGGCCAGCCGCCGGCGCGTGGCCGCTTCGTTGAGCAACACGAAGCGCCAGGGCTGGCGATTGTGCGCCGAGGGCGCCCAATGCGCGGCCGCCAGCAGCTTCTCCACCGTCTCAGCGGAGACAGGGTCGGGGGCATAGCGGCGCACCGAGCGGCGGCCGGCTACCAGCCCCCAAAAGGCGTCGTCGTTCACCGGCGACTCACAGCCCCGCCAGCTTTATGACCGCGGTCAACTGGGGCACCTGATCCTGGCCGCGCGGCTGGGCGACGTAGAGGGAGGCGGCGGCGCAGGCAAAGCGCGTCGCCTGGACCAGGTCCCACCCTTGCAACTGGCCGTAGATGGCGCCGGCCTTGAACACGTCGCCGGCGCCGGTGGTGTCGACGGCGGTCACAGGGATCGGCTCCACGTAGGAGGGCCGGCCGTGGCGGTCCACCACCAGCACCGGCTTCTGGCCGTGGGTGATGATGATCGACCCCGCGCCGGCGCGCTGCAGCTCCAACGCATGGTCGTAGATGTAGACGCCAGGGAAATAGCCCACCAGGAAATCGCGCGAGATGACGATCAGATCGCTGAGATGGGCCAGGGAGTAGTCAGGCCAGATGGCGTCGGCTGACACCACCGGCCGGCCCAGCCGGCGGGCCACCTGGGCGGCTGTGTCGCGCTCCTGCTTGCCATAGACATCGACGCTCAACAGCCGCGCCAGGCGCATCATCTCCTCGGTCAGGATGCTCTTGGGCGCATCGTCGAACCAGTAGCCCAGGATGCTGCGCTCGCCGTCGGGCGTCACCAGGATACGGCAAAACGGGGTGCGCACGTCGGCGCGCTGCACCAGAAAGCGGGTGTCAACGCCGGGCAGGCTATCCAGTTGGCCGCGAATGTAACGCCCCCATTTGTCCTCGCCGATGGCATTGCCGACGATGGCGACCCGCAATCCCCAGGAACTGAGGAAACGGGCCACCGTGGCCGCCTCGCCGCCCAGGCGCTGGAAATCCTGCAGCACCTGGCTGTCCCGCCGCGGCGTGGGCAGATAGGGCACGTAGATCAGGTCGTCGGCGCTGATGGTGCCGTAACAGATCACATCGTATTCGAAGTCGCTGGCGGACATGGCTGGTCTCCGCAACTGAGAACATCGCAACTGATGCCCATTAGAAATGAGTGTGTTCAGAACTGGTTGAACCGACAAGACTTCGGAAGTCGCCGACTGGAGCTCCAACCGGCGACTTCCGAAGTCTGAGACGTGCGAGACAAAACCTGGTTTCTTAACGACGAACGGCGGCTAACTCACTCTGGCCATCAGAAGCTGGCGATCGATGCCGCGCTCGATCTCCCACGGATAGACGATCCAGGCATCGGTGACGGCGGCGTAGTAGTCGGGCGATGCATCGCGAAACATGCTTTCAGCCGGTTTGTAGTGCAAGACGCACAGTTCCGGGCTGGCGCCGGCGGCCTCGATGCGCGATTTGACCGTCATGATGGTGCGCCCGCTGTCCCAGACATCGTCCACCACCAGGATGCGCCGGCCGCGCAGCAGCGAGTCGCCGGGGAACTGCAAGAAGGTCGGCCAGGCCAGCCGCTTCTGCACGCCAGTGTGAAACTCCACCGCTGCGGTGAGGATATATTTGATGTCCAGCGCCTCGCTGAGAATGCCGCCGGGCACAATACCGCCGCGGGTGATCATCAACAGCGCATCGTAGGCGCCGCGGAACTGGGGCAACAACTCATGGATCAGCCGGTCAACATCGCTCCAGGAGAGCACTTCTTTGCGCGGGGGGGCGTCTTGGGGGAACTGAGGGAAGTGGGGGGAACTCATGAAAACTCCTGGGAACTGGAAACCATCGAAGCAGGTATCATTGAACAAAGGAGCCGGCCAGGGCGGCCAGCTCAGCCCGCTGGGCGTCGTTCAGATCGACCAGCGGCGGACGCACGGCGGTCTGCGCCAGTCCGGCGAAGCGGGTGAGCAGGAATTTGGTGGCCGCGTGCATGGAGGGGGAGCGCTCCAGCCAGCCGCGCACCAGGTTGACCTGCGCCTGGGCGGGGGTTGGGTCTTCGCCGGCCAGCACAGCCTGGCGCACCGCTTGCAGCAGATCGGGGATCAGGTTGCCGCCGGCCGTGATGGTGCCGGCCACGCCGGCCGCGGTTGCCTGGGCCGCCAGGCTGTCGCTGCCGGCAAAGACCCGCAGCGCGGGAAAGAGCCGGTTCCAGTGGATGATGCTCTCGAAGTCGCCGCTGGAATCCTTGAGGCCAGCCACGCAGCCGGGATGCGACGCGGCCAGCCCGGCCACCACCGCATCGCCGATGGGCACCGCGCTGAGCTTGGGGAAATGATAGAGCAGAAGCTGCTGGCCGGGCTGCAAGGCCCCGTCGCACAGCCGCTGGTAGTAGGCCAGCACCCCGGCATCGCTGACGTTCTTGAAGAAGAAGGGGGGAATGACCAGCACCGCATCGGCGCCGGCGGCAAAGGCATGGCGGGTCAGCTCCACCGTGTCGGGCAAGCTGGCGCAGCCTGTGCCGGGCACGACCGCCAGGCCATCGGCCGCGTCCAACGCGGTGTCGATCACCGCCTTGCGCTCGGCCACGCTCATGGCCGGCCCTTCGCCGTTGGTGCCCAGGGGAACGATGCCATCACAGCCGCGCGCCCGCAGCCAGGCCAGGTGACGGCGCATCCAGCCGTGGTCGATGGCCAGGCTGGCCGGATCAAAGGGGGTGACGTTTGCGGCGAACACGCCGGCCAGTCGATTCATTGGGGTGGTCCCTCCAGGGTACGTTGGGCCATGCGGCCGCCCATCAGGCCGCCCAGCACCTGCAACAAGAAGCCCGCTACCACCGGCACACTCAGCCCGGCGGTCAGATAGTTGAGCAGCAGGTTGGCCACCGCCACCAGCAGGCCGATCAACAGGCCATGCGCCAGCGGCTCTTTGCCGGCCCGCGTGGCAACTCGAAAGCTGACCCAGACGACGATCAGGGCGATGATCACCGTCATGGCCGCGTCGAACTCACGCCATTGGGCGAGGCCAAAGATCTGGGCCATAAAGGCCACCCCCAGCGCCAGCGCCATGACGTACATGGCGTTGAGGGCGACCGCCGGCCAGTTGATTTGACGCCAGTCGATCGAGAACATCAGATCGCTCCGGTAGGTACGGTGCGCAGCGCGACGCTGCGTCAATGGGCGCGCATTGTACCACAGGCCGCGCGGCCCAACAATTCTAAATCAAGCGGGAAGGAAGAAGGCGACGCTGCGCGCGGGCAGGGAAAGGGCGCCGGCGGCCGCCTGGCCGTGCAGATCGATCCAGCGGCCGGGCGGCAGCGCGATCTGGCCGTTGCGCAGGCTGGCGTTGACCGCGATCAGCACCTCGTCGCCGGCATGGGCGCGGCGGGCCAGCCACAGGCCGCGCTCATCGTCCAGCGCCAGGGTCTCGATCGCGCCGTAGACCAGGGCCGGATGGCCGCGGCGCAAGGCGATCAGGCGCCGGAACTCGGCCAGCAGCGCCGCGTCCTGGCTGTCCCCCCACAGCATGGGGTGGCGCGCTTCCTCGCGGTAGTGGCCCTTGGCGCGCGGCTGGCTCAGGCCGACCTCCGTGCCGTAGTAGAGGATGGGCGTGCCGCCGAAGCCCAGCAGCAACGCCGCGGCCATGCGCAAGAGCTGTTGGTCGTTGCCCGCGGCCCAGAGAAAGCGGTTCATGTCGTGGTTGTCGATGAAGGCCGGGCGGGTAAAATCGATCGGGAAGTAGCGATGGGTGCGCTGCACGGCCGCGGCAAAGCGGCTGACCGGGATCAGCGGCGCGGGCGCGGCGCAGAGCAGACGCACTTGGCGCGTGAAGCCAAAGTCGAGACAGCCATCCAGCCGGCCGCTATAGGTGCGCAGGCTGTCGCTGCCCTGCGTCACCTCGCCGAAGATCCAGCAGCCGGGGTTGGCCTCTTTACAGGCCGCGCCGAAGGCGCTCCAGAAATCATGGCTGGGCCCGGCCGCGTAGTCCAGCCGGTAGCCGTCGACGCCGAATTCCCGCAGCCAGTAGCGGGCCGCATCCAGCAGATAGCGCCGCGCCTCGGGGTGCTCATGGTTGAACTGAGGCATGTTGGCGGCGGTGAAAAAGCAGCGGTAGCCGTGCTGGTAGGCCGGGCTGAAGTCGTAGAGCTGCCGCGCCGGGCTGGCCGAATCAGCCAGCGCCTGCTGAAACGAGGGGAACTGGTCGCTGCTGTGGTTGGCCACGAAGTCCAGGATCAGCCGCAGGCCGCGGCGGTGGGCCTTTTGCACCAGCTCGGCCAGGTCGGCCTTGACGCCGAAGCGCGGCTCGATCTCGAAATAGTCGATGGTGTCGTAGCCATGATAGCTGCCGCAGCGGAAAATGGGGGTCAGCCAGAGCGCGTCAACGCCCAGGCCGGCGATGTAGTCCAGGCTGTCGATGACTCCGCGCAGGTTGCCGCCGATGAAGCTTTCCATCTCAGCCGGCTCCAACCAGCGATCAGCCGCGGGCGCGAAGCGATCGACCAAGACCTGGTAGACCACGGCTTCGTGCGCCCAGGTGGGGGGCTGGAAACGGTCGACGGTGTAGCCGTAGGTGGTCCTGGCTTCCGATGTGCCATCGATGCGCAGCTCGTTGGCCCAGAG
>JACSRL010000499.1 GCA_014879765.1 Anaerolinea sp.
GTCACCCTGTCACCTTGTCACCTTGTCACCCTGTCACCCTGCCACCTTGTCTCCGCAAATTACCGCAGCTCGCGTCCAAAGAAGAGCGCCACGCTGCCGTTGCTGAAGTAGCGGTCGTTGAAGCCGCAGAAGGCGAAGCCGTGGCGCTGGAGGAAGCGGATGCCGGGGTCGTTTTGAGTTTGCAGCGGGGCCATCAGGCGACGCAACTGGTGGTCGCCGCTCCACTGCAGCGCGGCGCGCAGCAACATGCCGCCTACTCCCTGGCGTCGATGGCTGCGCTGCACCACCAGGTGCCACAGCCAGCCGGTCTGCAAGTCAGGCTCCGGCCCCATGTCGACATAGCCGACGACGCCATCGCCCAGCCAGTCTTCGGCCACCAGGATGCAATAGCCCCGCTGCCAGTGCATCAGCAGCGCGTTGTTGGGCGACGGATAGTCCAGGCGCAGCTCGCGCGGCAGCGGGGTGGTGCGCAACTGGGCCGACACCTGTTGGCGGCTCTCGCGCAGATCCAACTGCCAGACGCGGCGGGTGTCGAACGTGGCGTCCAGTTGCAGGCAGGTTTCAAGGTCGTTGGGTGTGGCAAATCGCACGTGCATGGCTCGATTGTAGCACCGCGCCAATGAAAAGGCAAAGGGTAGGCGGCCTGGCAGTGAACGAGACACGTCGCACGAAGGATATTTCACAAAGCAACAGCTTGACATTTGCTGCCTGAACGCCTATAATCTGCCGGTGTGACATGCTTGGTGATGTCGATCTTGAATCCCTCGCGGGCTGTGCCAGTTCTGTCATCGCCGGAAAGGCGACGGCGGGCTGCACGCCACCGGGCACCCATCTGTAATCTGCGTGAAGGCAAAGGCGCTTGTTCAATCGGACGATGGCTGGTCCACCTACCCCCCCAAAAACTCCCCCGCTTGCTCTCTCGAATGCACCGCTGGTAAGGGCTGTTCCTGCCTTGTTTCCGCGCATCCGCTCTCCCCGACGTGATCAGATGGTCCCTATCGACAAACACCTGGCTTCGTCATTTGCCAGTCAGGCCTTGCGTCTGGCGGCAGCCAACTATCGGTTGATTCTGGCCTTTGCTGGCCAGTATCTTCATAACGTTACGGTTCCACTTTAGGAGGAGAACCATGTCTCGACGAAATTGGTCTATCGTGATTGCCCTGCTTGTCATGGCATCCCTACTGCTGGCAGCCTGCGGCGGCGGCGCTCAGCCGACCACCGCGCCCGCCGCGACTGAGGCCCCTGCGGCCGCAGCCCCCACCGAGGCCCCCGCGGCCGAGGTTCCGACCGAGGCGCCGGCCGCCACCGAGGCGCCGACCGCAGCCGCGGCCAGCGGCACTTGCCCCGCCGGCTCGCCGACCCTGACCATCTGGGCGGACGGCAATCGCGTAGAAGTTTTGCTGGGCATCAGGGACAAGGTCTTGTCCGAGACCGGCGTGTGCCTGAATATCCAGGAGCTCAGCTTCGACCAGATGCGCGCTCAGATCAACCTGGCGGCCCCCGCGGGCGAAGGCCCCGATATCTTCGTCGGCGCGCACGACTGGCTGGGCGAACTGACCGCCAACGGCGTCGTGGCCGAGATGGACTTGGGCGCCAAGGCTGCCGACTTCGACCCCGTCTCCCTGACGGCGTTTTCCTGGGATGGCCGGCTGCACGGTCTGCCCTACGCCGTGGAGGCCGTCGGCTTCTTCTGCAACGCGGACCTCGTTCCCACCCCTCCCACCACGTATGACGAGGTGAAGGCGATGTCGCAGGAGGCCAAGGATGCGGGAACGCTGACCCAGTTCTTCGCTCTGCAGACGGCCGATCCGTATCACAACGAACCGGTCAACACCGCGTTTGGCGGCTACGTCTTCGGGCTGACCGACACCGGCTACGATGCCTGTGACGTGGGCCTGGACAGCGAAGGCGCCGTGGCCTACCTGCAGTGGCTCAGCGACATGGTTGACGCCGGTCTGCTGGATCCCAATGTAGATGGATCAACGGCTGAGACGCTGTTCATGGAAGGCAAGGCTGGCTGTATGATCACCGGCCCCTGGAACGTGGAAAAGTTCAGAGATGCCAACGTCAACTTCTCCATGAGCGCCTTCCCCGAAGCCACCCAGGCCGGGTCCCCCTTCGTCGGTGTTCAGGGCTTCATGATCAATGCCTTCAGCCCGAACCGGGTGCTGGCCCAGTCCTTCCTGGTGGACTACATGGCCACCACCGATGTGATGGAGCAGTTCTTTGTTCTGGACAACCGCCCGCCGGCCTATATGCCTGCACGCACCGTCATGGATGACGTGGGCAAGGCGTTTGCCGAGGTGATCGGGCTTGGTCACCCCATGCCTGGCATCCCCGCCATGGGCGCCGTGTGGAGTTCTTGGGGCGACGCCATCAAGACTGTGATGCTCAAGTCTGCGACGCCTGAGGCGGCGGCAGCCACTGCGGCCCAGCAGGTGCGCGAGGCTGCAGGGTGCAAGTAGTGTCGCAGGCTCTGTGTCCCAACCGGGACGCAGGGTGAACAGGCCCGGTGGGTCTTGACTCTGTCGAGACCCACCGGGCTTGCAACATCTGCTGTATCAGCTCGGCGCAGGCACGCCCTCTGATTTTCTTCAATATGCCCAGGAGGCAAATATGGCTGTATCAGCAACTGGAGAAGAAGGAGGGCGCAAGCCATCGTTTTTCTCACAAGACGGCAGTGTCCTCGGACTTCTTGTCAAAGTGGTAGGCGTGTCGGCGGTGGTGGGTCTGCTGACCTACATCGGCTGGCAACTGCTCGAAAGCGGCTCCTATGCCTTCGCTGCCACGTTCTTCATCGCCGCTCTGCTTTTTACCCTCGTCTTTGTGCGTCAGAGCACCGTTCCCCTGCGCTGGATCATGCCCGGCCTGGTGTTTCTGATCCTCTTCCAGCTCTACCCGATTTTTTTTACCGTCTATACCTCCTTCACCAACTATTCTACCGGGCGCAACGTCGAAAAGCCAGTGGCCATCGCGGCCATCGAGCGCTTGACCTATGTGCCTGAAGGCTCACCGGCGTGGGGCTGGACACCGCTGCAAGCCAAGGACGGCAGCGCGGCCGTCTGGATCATCGATCCGACCGACGGGGCAGCTTATCTGGCTCTGCCGGATGAAGATCTGATCCCAGCCGCAGAAGTTGCTGGCCTCCAGGTGGACGCCAATGGCGCGCCCGTTAGCATGGACGATTTCACCGTCCTGGCGAACAATCAGCGTTTTCTGTTCGTTTCCTCCAACCAGGGAGTGACCTTTGGCGACGAAGAGCGAGGAGTGCAGGTTACCAGTTCTACCGAAGCCAGGGAGACTCGCCAGCGCTATGTCTTCGATCCGGCGCAAGACGCCATGATCGATCAACAAGATGGAACGGCTTTTGTTGCTACGAATGGTATTTTCACAGCGGCGGATGGCAGGACGCTGGCTCCCGGCTTCCCAGTGAGCGTGGGCATCTCCAACTATACCAGCATCATCACCAATCCCAACATCCGAGGTCCATTCTTTACCATCTTCATCTGGACCTTCATTTGGGCCTTTCTGAGCGTGCTGGAGACCTTTGTTTTGGGTCTGATTCTGGCCCTGGACATGAATAGTCCTCACATCCCCTTCCAGCGCATTCTGCGTGTGTTGCTGATCGTGCCTTACGCTATTCCCGCCTTCATTACCGTCAAGATCTGGGTGGGCCTGTTCAACCCGGTGCTGGGCGTGATCGGCACCACCTGGAACCCCGGCTGGTTCACCGATCCCTTCTGGGCTAAGATCGGCATCCTGATGGTCAACCTGTGGCTGGGCTATCCCTACATGTTCCTGATCATCACCGGCGCCTTGCAGAGCATCCCCGGCGATATCTATGAGGCGGCGCGCGTCGACGGCGCCGGTCCCTTCTACCAGTTCCGCCGGCTGACGCTGCCGCTGCTGATGGTGTCCATCGGCCCACTGCTGATCGGCTCCTTTGCCTTCAACTTCAACAATTTCGCGATCATCGACCTGTACAACGGAGGCGGCCCCCCCATCCCCGGCTCAGCCACGCCGGCTGGTTACACCGACATCCTGATCAGCTACACCTATCGCATCGCCTTCGGCGGTGCGCGCGGCAACGACTATGGCCTGGCCGCGGCCATCTCGGTCATCATCTTTATCATCGTGGCGACGATCACGATTCTCAACTTCCGCTTCACCGGCCAACTGGAGGAGGTATCTGAAAATGTCTAGCGCTACTGGCACACCCACCGGCTCGGCCTCGAAGAAATCATCCGGCATGACCATGGCGAACCGGCGACGACTGGACACGGGCCTGCGCCTGCTGGTTGCTTTCCTCTTTGTCGCCTATGCGGTGTTCCCCATCGTGTTCGTGATCGGAACCTCGCTCAACCCCAGCGGCAGCCTGCAGACAGGCCGGATCATTCCAGCCAATCCGTCGCTGGACAACTATCGCAGCCTGTTGACCAGCCAGACCAACCCCTTCCTGCGCTGGATGGCCAACTCGCTGCTCGTCTCCGCGACAACGGCCATCCTGACGGTGGCGCTGTGTGCTCTGTCGGCCTACTCCTTCTCCCGCTTTCGCTGGAGGAGCCGCAAGCGCCTCTTGCAGGGCCTGCTGCTCTCGCAGGTCTTCCCCAACATCCTGGCCATCGTGGCAGTCTTCTTGATGTTGCAGCAGATCGGCCGCATCTTCCCCATGTTCGGCCTCAACACATTGGGCGGCCTGATTTTGGTCTACCTGGGCGGCGCGATCGGCTTCAACACCTGGCTGATGAAGGGCTTCTTCGACACGGTGCCGCGCGACCTGGATGAATCGGCCATGCTGGACGGCGCGTCGCCGTGGCAGACCTTCACCACCATCATCCTGCCGCTGGTGCGGCCGGTGCTGGCGGTGATCTTCATGCTCAGCTTCATCGGCACCTACGGCGACTTCCTCATTGCCCGCGTGCTGCTGACCAATACCCAGCAGTACACCGTGGCCGT
>JACSRL010000135.1 GCA_014879765.1 Anaerolinea sp.
GAACACGTTGATTTCGATACGGCGGCCTACTCAATCAACGTGTTCGCACCCGCCGGCTGAGCAGTTACCAAAGAAACTGCTTATCCGGCGGGTGTGAACAACAACCCCAACTGGCAGCGCGACATCTGGAGGGGCATACCCTTCGACTACCGAGCGCGTGCTTACTTTGCCTTGCCCAAAGGTGTGCGCGTGCCGCGTCATCGTGTCAGATAGAAGTTTTGCTCGAGCAGCTCACGATAGGTGCTGCCGTAGCCGGAATAGTCGAAGATCTGCCCCAAATAGCCCGCCGGTGATATCAGAGGCGACAGGCGGCGCAACGATTCGGGCATCTGTTCAGACAAGGGGTACATGACAGCCTCCCAGTCGAAGGCGAGCAGTGTTAACCCGTCCACAACGCCGACCTGCGGCGGAGGAGTCCCCAACTCGTCAGTGATGCGCGTGCCCAGTTGCTGCAACACGGCGAGCATCGCGTCACGTGTCGCATCAAGGGTGGAGGCGTTGATCATGGCAAGCAGTGTGCCGTGGATCTGTGCGCCAAAGGGTCCCAGTTCGAGCAGGCTGCGCGCCATCCACTTGTGATACGGGCAATAGCGGCGCTCGATCAGGTGCGCGGCTTTGATGGCAAAGAGGGTGAAATATGCTGTGTAGGCGTGCAGGGCCAACCGGTCGCCGCGCTGAATGCAGCGTTCCGCGCCGGCGCACTCAGAAAGCCGCACGAAGGCCAGACGCAGGAGAAACAGCCGGACTTCGGGCGGATAAAAATGCAGGCGCTGCCTGAGCGCAGCCAGTCGGCCACCAGGGTCGTGAAAAATCTTGCCCGCGGTCAGCTCCAAAAGTCGCTGCTCGTCGCAGCGCAGCCATTCCACGGCTGTGCGCGGCAGCTCGTGCAGGTCGATGCACTGGCAAAAGAAGCGCTGCAACGGCACAACATCCAGCGCGCGACGGTATTCAGTCCACAACAGCGCATGGCCGCGATAGCTGGCCGGCAGCGCCTGGCGCAGGTCGTTCAGCAGCGCCGGGCCGACCCGGTCGTAGGTTTCATCCTCCAGAAACAGCAGCACCCTGGGCGAGAAATTGTGGTCCTGCGAAATCTCGTCATCATAGCCCAACACCTCTGACCCATCGCCCAGGATGGCAGCGGAGAAAGCATCCAGAGCCCAGGGGTGCATTTTCGTCGCCAGTGGGGCGACACAGTCGTGAAAGAAGGCTTCCGACAGAGAGATACCGTTCATGCTCCACACCTCCAGCAGCCTGGGCAGGCGCTCCGTTAGCGCAATTGCGGCAAGATAAACACCCGCAACGCCAGCAAGCTCAATCCAGCCATCGCGGCGAACGGCAACGCATACACAAGCCTGGTGGCCCATCCCTGCGCCGCACCAACCAGCCGCGGCCGCGCCAGGCTCCACGCCAACAACAGCGCCCCACCCCCGCCCAAGATCAACAGCGACCATCGGTTGATCCCCTCGTGCGTCACCCCCCACAGCGCGGCCAGCCCGGCCGCGGCCAGCAGGGCAATCCCGGCCCAGCGCGCGGCCTCAGGCCAGCGCGCCACGCTCCACCAGCCCGCGGCCGCCGCCAGACTGATGACCGGCAGCGCCGGGAAGAGATAACGCCCCTGCGGCTGCACGAATTGCAGGTTGTACAGCAGGTAGATGCCCAGGGTGCCCAGGGCGGAAAGGGCCAGCAGGGCGAGGGACCAGGTCTGAAAGCGTGAAACGTGAGACGTGAAACGTGAAACGTGAGGCATGAGACGTGAAGCGGGCTGCTGGGCGGAGACGCCTGACCTGTGGCCACCTGTCACCTGCCACATGCCTCCTGCAACTGCTGCTGCCCCGAAGGCCAGCGCGGCGGTGTAGATGCGCGCGTCCATCCAGACGCCCATCCAGCCGAAGACGCCCCAGAAGCTGTCGTGGCTCCAGGCGAAGAAGCGCTCCAGCACGCCGGCCAGGCCGGCCTGCGCCAGCAGCTCGCCGGTGGTGAGCTGGCCGACCACCACCGCGTCGTGCCAGGTGCGGGCCAGGATGTCCAGGTTGCCGTAGAGGCGGACGTTGCGGAGGTACCAGGGGAAGGCGAGGAGGAGGGCGGGGAGGAGGAGGAGGGCGAAATGATGAAGGATGAAGGATGAAGGATGGGTTGGGAAATGGCTAATTGGGGAATTGGTGAATGATGAATGGTTAATTGGGGAATGGTGAATGGGGGAGCGGCGGGACTCGTGCCAGGCGATGAGGGGCGCGGCCAGGGCCACGGGGATGGCCACGTAGGCGCTGACTTTGGTGACCAGGGCCAGGCCCAGCAACAGGCCGATGGCCAGCGCGTCCCAGCGGCTGGGTGGACGTGGGCCCAGCAATGCCAGCCGCAGGTAGCGGATCGCCAGCAGCAGGATGGCGGCCAGCAACAGCTCGGCCAGCGCGTCGTTGTTGACCGACGCGGCCTGGGCCACGTGCATGGGCAAAAAGGCCGTGAACGCGGCCGCGCCCAGGGCCAGCTCAGCCCGGCCGGGGAAGATCAGGCGCACCATGGCATAGATGACGACGATGAAGAGTGCGCCCAGGGCCACCGACAACAGGCGCAGCGGCAGCAGCTCGCCGCCGCTGACGCGAAAAATCGCCGCGCCCAGCAGATAGTACAACGGCGGCTGGTGCGCCTCGTAGCGCAGCGGCGCGATGGACAGCTCCGGCGGGAAGCGTTGGCTGGTCAGCGCCCGGTTGTACGCCTCGTCATAGTCCCCCGCGCGCAGCACCGGAATCTGTCCCGTGGTGGCCAGCTCGTGGATATAGTTGAAGTGGGCCGGCTCGTCCGGCGCCTGCCAAGCCGGCACGTTGACCGCATAGAGCGTCGCCAGCAGGAGGTAGACCAGCAGAATCAGCGCCAGCAGAAGATGTCGGGCATGCATGGCAGGCATTGTACTCCAGAAGATGGCGAAGGAGAAAACGTAGCTGTGGAATTCTTGGCGCTGCAGGGCTTTTTCTGCTTGGCAGCTGTGGCATCAACGGGTATAATTCAGCACAGCATGGGCGAAGTTGGTGTAGCTGTCCATGTCTACAAACAGCCCAGCGGAGGAAAGACCGTGAACAAGCCGCGCATCTCAGCCTGGATATTGCCTGTTGGCATCCTGGCGTTGCTACTGACCGGCTGCGCAGCCCAGCCGGCCGCCGCGCCGCAACCTGCCGCGCCCAGCGCCGTAGTCGAGACGCCCACGCCGCAGCACACCGCCGTAGTCGAGACGCCCACGCCGCAGCCCAGCGCCGTAGTCGAGACGCCCACGCCGCAGCCCAGCGCCGTCGCAACACAGCAGCCAACAGCTACTGAGCCTCCAGAACGACTGGGTGAGGACGGGCCGGATGGGTCTGCAGAACCCAGTCTCGAGTTATCTCAGACCGTCACTTTCACTGCCACCCTCAAGCTGGACAATGGCTTCTTCACCAACAACCCGCCGCCGCTGGTGCTCAGGCGCGGGCCGGCGGATCACTTTCAGGTCACCGGCCAGGTCCAACCTGACCAGGCAGTGATGCTGCTGGGGCGCAACGAGACAGGCAGCAAGGTGCTGGTGCGCCTGGCTGACGGCCCTGACGGCGCTGTGGGCGCTGAAGGGTGGACCTGGGGTCATGTCCTGACCGCTGACAAAAACGAAATCAGCCAACTGCCCGTGCTGGAGCCGCCAGCGGAGCTCTATGACGAAGAAAAGATCGCTCGCATCGAGATCAGCGGTGCGTTGGATCCGGACGGCCGCTATGCAGCCTATCTGACGGATGTGATCAGACAGATCCAGGCGGCTGACAAGGACGGCTCCGCCCCCATCCCCAACACCGCCGCCGAGCTGATGAATGATCCAGGCTACGCCCAGTGGGCGGCCGTGTTCGAGGCCAGTATAGGCTACCCTGCCGCCAGCCTGGTAGAGCAACTGCAAATAGAGGATTGGCTCTATCCCACCTATGGGCCAGAATATACCGGGCCGCTGCGGATAGTGGTCTACATCAGTGAGGATGAGCAAGGGTTAATAGGCTGGGATTGGCATGGTTATCTACCCGACTACACCCCAGTCATCAATATTCCCCGGCATTACCTGGACCGTGCCCTGGCGGGCGATGTGAGAATGCAAGATGTGATCAAAACGGGTTTACTGAAAGAGATGATCGCCGCCCAGGTGGGCCGGATAGCCGGTCAAGCTGATCCACAGGGACACTATAGTACGATGCAAGCTGGAGAAAGGTCGTCGCTCTTTGCTGAGGCCGTGTTTATGCGCCAAATGAAATATCCACCAGAGTTGGTGGAGTTTTATTATCGTGTGGCTGGGGTTGGGTATATTCACCAAGTAGCCAAGACGGGCGAGATCAAGCCCTAGCTGACTGGGTGGGCATTTTTGGCTTTTGACGCAGGGTCACTCATCTGTCAAAATGGATCTGTGCTATTTACATCTCTGAGGTGGCCTGGGCTCTTATTGGTGGTTTTTGTCACCCTGTTTCAATTTGTCGCGTCACCGGTCAGCGCGGATTGCGACACCTGTAACTGCGGTGCCACCAATCCTGACGCTTGTGTTAATAGAGACTGCGGAACTGGACGGAGCTGTCATTCATGTGGCTCTGGTTGTTTCACCTGCTGCGACGACGGTGTGGCACAACCACTTCCCACCTCCACACCCGTTCCCGGCGGTGTACCAACAGCGACGCCCACCGGGGGAACGGGGACAGGCGGCGTGCCGCCCCTGACGCCAGTGCCCACCACGGCCTGCTCCATCAATTGTAGCCATCAGGTTTGTGGGGACACTGCCGCCACCTGCAGCAGCAACGCTGACTGCTCACCTCCCCATACCTGCAACACCAGCAGCGGCCGCTGCCAGCTCTGCACTAACCCCGGCACGGCGTGTTGCGGCTACTGCGTGCCCCAGGGCTGGGGCTGTTCTGGCTCTAGCTGTGCTTCATATAAAAGCTGCAAGGCCTGGCAAGGCAGTGTGCTC
>JACSRL010000243.1 GCA_014879765.1 Anaerolinea sp.
GTCTCCCCCTCACCTTGTCACCCCCTCACCTTGTCTCCCCCTCACCTCTATGCCCGCTGACGCCTTCATCCACCACATGCCCAAAGCCGAGCTCCACATCCACCTGGAGGGCGCGATCGAGCCGGCGACGCTGTTGCGACTGGCTGAGCGCAACCGCGTCGCCCTGCCGGCCGACACCGTCGATGGACTGCAAGCCTGGTTTACCTTTCACGATTTTCCCCACTTCGTCGAGATCTATCTGACCATCCAGAGCTGTCTGCGCAGCGCCGACGACTTTTCGCTGGTGGCCTACGAGCTGGGCGCGGACATGGCGCGGCAGAACATCCGCTACCGCGAGGCCACCGTCACCCCCTACACGCACCTGCTCCAGGAGAAGGGACTGGCAGCCGAGGAGATCATCGCCGGGCTGGAGGATGGCCGGCGGCGGGCGCGGCGCGATTTCGGCGTGGAACTGCGCTGGATCCTGGACATCCACCGCAACCTGACCATGCCGGCCGTGGCCAATGTGACCACGCAGTTGGCGCTGGACTGGGTCGACCGGGGCGTGGTGGCGCTGGGGCTCAGCGGCAACGAGGCCACCGCGTCAGCCGCGCACTTTGCCCCCTGGTTCCAGCGCGCCAAGGCCGCGGGGCTGGCTTCGACGCCGCACACGGGGGAGATCGCCGGCCCATCCAGCGTCTGGCAAGCGGTGCATGATCTGCACGCCGACCGCATCGGCCACGGCGTGCGCAGCATCGAGGATCCCCACCTGCTGGCTTATCTGCTGGAGCATCAGATCCCCCTGGAGATCAACCCCACCAGCAACGTCTGTCTGGGCGTCTACCGCAGCCTGGAGCAGCACCCGTTCATCCATCTGCTGCGCATGGGCCTCTGTGTCACCGTCAACAGCGACGACCCGCCGCTGTTCAACACCACGTTGACGCAGGAATTTCAGCGGCTGGCCGAAACCTTTGACCTGGACGAAAATGACCTGCAAGCCCTGACCCTCAACGCGGTGCGTTCCACCTTCCTGCCGGCGGACGAGAAGCGGCAGATGGAGGAGGAATTCGTCCGGCAGATTGAGTCATATCGAGAACCACTTTCGTAGGGTCTGTTGAAAGTGCAAGAAGGCCGTCTCGCTGTGGCCATGCAGACTGGCCTTGCTGGCCAGGTCCAGATAGATTGCGGACGAACGCGGCTTGCGCGCCTCGCGCAGCGTCGCCTCCATGGCCCGCTTGGGATCGGTGGGCTTGGTCTGGCCGGCGGGCCATTGTCCGGTGGCAGCCAGCCAGTCACGCAGCGGCGGCTGCCGGCCGGCCCAGCCCAGGCACTCCGCCACGTGGGGCGAGTCGCTCCACACCCAGACCTCCAGCTCAGGCGTCAAAACGACCACCTCGGCCTGCCCGGTCCAGCCATTGGTCTCCAACCGCTTCCTGACCTCGTTGGCGAGTTCACCGGGCGCCGTGTGCTCGCGGCCACAGCCCTCGTGGTCGAACAGCACCAGCGCATGACGGTGGCTGCCGGCGAAGGGGCGCAGGAAATCGTGCGCCTCGTTCAGGCAACCCGGATCGTGGCGGGGATGGACGAAGATCTCAGCCTCCACGGACCGGATGCCCAAAGCCTGCGGACGTTGCAGCAGGCCCCGCAGCGCGTGCTCCATGTTCTTGTCGGCCGCCAGCACGATCAGATCCTTCATCCCAACACCCCGCTGGCAAACAGAGTGCCCAGGTCGGTCTCGCCGCGCCATTGACGCAGCCGCGGGTGCGCCGAACCGCGCACGATGTCGGTCTCGCCCTGCTCGGTGCGGTTGAAGCACAGCACCTGGTCCGGCTCGGTCAGGCTCAGGATGACCGGCGAGTGGGTGGCCAGCAGCATCTGCGCGCTGTAAACTGACGACAACGACTGCAATACAGTCTCTACCGCCCGCGGGTGGATGCCGTTCTCCGGCTCCTCGATCAGATAGATGCCCTCCAGCCGGGGGATGTAGGCCAGAATAGTCAGCGCCAGCATGCGCAGCGTGCCGTCGGAAACTAACCACGAGGGCGCGTGCAAGCCGGTGCTATAGTCCAACACCAGGTACCGATGTCGGTCTTCCGGTCGCTCGACCGTGCGAACGCCCTCCAGGTCGGGCAGGGCCGTGCGCAGGTGGGCGATCCATTCCCGCAAGCGTTCAGGAGCGCGTTCCTCCAGGTCGTTGACCACCAGCGGCAGGTTGGAACCGTCAGGTTGGAAGTGGCGCGGGCTACCGGGTGGGCTGGGCCGGCGCAGAGCTGCGCTGTTCAGCGCCAGGCGCTGCACCCCCTCCAGCAACAGACGGCGGAACCAGATGGAGACCGGGAACTTCTCCTCGTCCTCGGGCAGGT
The DNA here is from genome assembly GCA_014879765.1 of Anaerolinea sp. GTDB lineage: Bacteria > Chloroflexota > Anaerolineae > JAAEKA01 > JAAEKA01 > JAAEKA01. The sequence goes on from JACSRL010000243.1 coordinate 2,343, forward strand.
TGGCCAACGCGGAGCGGCGCGGCCCCAACCGGAAAAGGTTGTTCCAGTCTGAGCTTTCAGAGCGAAAATAATCATTGCCCGAATCGGGCACTTTGTTCAGCACGCGACGCCACCCCGCTGGCGCTTTCCTGCCAGAAGAGATGCCGATGGTTTCGCGCGGGCTGGGCGACATGGGAAAGAGCGTTCGCTGCGTCTCAGTGTGTTCGCCGTTGTCTGCCAGGTCTGGCCGCAGCCACAGGGTTTCGGACAACAGGTTGATCTCCTGGCTGTCGGCATGTACCCCCACCCGCACTTCATAGCGCACACGGCTATAGGCGCCGTTGCGACGGTTCCGCAAGAGATCAGGAATCGCTGCTTCCACGGCCAGCTCGAAGGCGTCGCCTCGACGCATCCAGACCAGGTCACGCACATCAGGCGCACGGTCTGCCACCGCGCTGGCCACTCCCTCCTTTTCCCGCACCACATCAGCCAGAAAGGCAACAACGTCGAGAAAGGTGGACTTGCCACTGGCGTTGGGGCCGATCAACACCTGAAATGGCGCCATAGGCTGGCGCACATAGCGCAGGCAGCGGTAGGAGAGGGCTTCGATTTCAACAATCATGGCTGATACCTTGTATAAGCAACGACGATACCCTGGCTGACAGACACACGGAGCCAGTCAGCGGTGGAGTCATTGTACCCGAAAGATGGCCGCGCGGCAAAGCGCACCGGAGACATCAGGGAGTTGACCCCAGCTCCGGCAACTGCACTGGCGCTGCGATGGCTTCTCCTTGCAGCATCCTGCTCGCCGAATCCCTCCTCCCTTTTCGTTTATCCCAGTAGCAGTGATTTGTTGCACGGAGCAGTTCGCAGGAGGACGCCATGAGCTCATCAACCATCGATCCCGACTGGCAGCGGATCCACTACGCCGACTCGACCATCGTCGATCTGCATGCCCACCCGGGGCTGAAGATCTCCTTGTTCGACAAGGCTTTCACCGCGCCCTTCCATGCCAGCGGCGCGTTCAACCCCTTCAGCTTCGAAAGTGGTTTCTCCAATCTGCACCTGGGCGGCGTGGACGTGCTGCTGTCGGCGATCTACGCGCCTGAGCGCCAGATCGTCACCCAGGAGGCGCCGGCGCTTCAGGCGCTGCGTTATCTGCGGCCCCGGCTATGGCGCAAGGTCTTCGGGGGCAGCTATTTTGACGTGGCCAACCGCATGTTGGACGACCTGGAGCGTGCGGTGAGCGCGCCGGCCAGCCAGGCGGCCGGCCGGCGACCGGCGCAGGTGGTGCGCTCGCGCGTCGAGCTGGACGCGCTGCTGGCCCAGGGCAACGATCGCCCCATCGCCCTGATCCACTGCCTGGAGGGCGCGCACAGCCTCAACAGCGGCCCGGGAACCACCACGCAGCAGTTGCTGGCCAACCTGGAACACTATCAGCGCCGCGGCGTCGCCTACATCACCCTGGCCCACTTCTTCGCCAACGACGTCGTCCACCCCTGCTTTCCCTGGCCAGAGAATATCCAGAAGCTCAACTTTTTCCGCAGCGAGCGCGATGTGACGCTGGGTCTCAAGCCGGCCGGCGAGGCGGTGATCGAGCGCATGATCGAGCTGGGCATGCTGATCGACCTGAGCCACTGCACGCCGCCGGCCCGCGCCCGCATCTACGACATGGTCGGCCAGCGCGCGCCGCTGCTGATGACCCACGTCGGCGCCTACGCCATCAACCCTGACCCGTACAACCCCCAGGACTGGGAGCTGCGCAAGATCGCCGACAGCGGCGGCATGGTGGGGGTGATCTTCATGCCCTATTGGCTGACGCCCCACGCCAGCAAGCGGGGCCTGAACGCCATCGTGCAGACGCTGCGTCACTTCCTGGACGCCGCCGGCGGCGAGCATGTGGGCATCGGCACCGATTTCGACGGCTTCATCGACCCGCCCGACGACCTGCCCGACGCTGCGCATCTGGAGCGCCTGACCCAACGCCTGCTGGCTGAACGCTTCACGCCGCAGCAGATCGGCCAGATCTGGGGAGGCAATGCCCTGCGCGTGCTGCGCCAGGGCTGGGGCTGACCGGGTCCGCCGATTTGATCACTGGCTGTGCGGCAGGCACGGGACGTTTTACCTCCAGATATTCCAAATATGACTGCCGCCAACTCGGAGTCGAGCCTTTAGGCAGGTCAACCTGCTCGATTTGCGCTGGCCGAACCCGGCTGAAGCCCCGACTCCGCGCCAAGTTTGGAATTGCCAGGCACATAGTACCAAAGACCTATTGACAACAGCGCGGCGGTGTGATAGACTGGCAGCAAGTGTCAGCAACGAAATCGACCGGCGGGCGCCCGCGAGGGGCTCGCCGCGACGGACAGGTTCAGGCAGAGGAGGTAGCGGCATGAAAAGGGCAACATGGCGTGCATTTTCCTGGATTCTGGTGATCGCCCTGGTGGCGCCGATGGCGCTGCCCGCGGCGGCGTCTTCGTCTTATGTAAATCGGGGGGGGGTAAAAAGCCTGTGACCAGCGCTGCGCCGCTGGCGGGAGCGGCGCAGGACGCGGCCCCCACGCCGGAGGCGGGGATCGGTCAAACCGCGGCAGCCAGCCAGCCGATCACGACGACTGGCATATTGACCGGC
>JACSRL010000040.1 GCA_014879765.1 Anaerolinea sp.
CCGTGGATTTCGATACGGCGGCCTACTCAATCTACGGACGCACGCGCGGCCGGGCCACTGCACCAAAGCGCCAAATCGCAACTTGCAGATTCTTTCAACCTATGCTAGGATAGCCCTTGGAAAGCCCTGCTGTGTACGTGATGTTTTTCTAACGTTTTGAGCCAACACCAGTCCGAAGGGTTGCGACAGTTTGTCGGATGACACGATAGCCCCTGGTTCGCCAGGATTGGCAAGGTGAAAATCGGCAATGAGCCACCCACCTGCGCAAGCAGGTTCAAAACCCGATAACACACGGCACGGCGGGGAACCTTGCTCATCGAGGCCATCGGTGCATCAGCCCGATGGCCTTTGTTTCATGGCCGCAACTGCTCAGACACGAGAAACCGGGTTTTTGTCTCGCACGAGAAAAACCCGGTTTCTGAACGACCTGCTCAGGCATAGCACGAGAAACCGGGTTTTTGCCCGCACGAGAAAGAACCGGTTTCTGAACGAATTTGGAAAGGACGGCATCGACCCATGCTGCGGGAACGAGTAGCCGGCGACATCTACGTCTTTCGCAGTGAAATGTACCTGCAAGTGACGGCTGGTGTGATCGTGACTGAGGAGGGGGCGGTCATTGTCGACACACTGCCTTTTCCGCAGGAGACGGTGCGGCTGCGTGACTTCGCGCTGCGCCGCTGTCCCCAGGGCATTCGCTACGTCATCACCACCCACGCGCACGCTGACCACACCCACGGCAGCTATCTTTTCACCGGCGCGCAGATCATCAGCCACCGCAAGGCGCGTGAGTTCCTGGCCAAGTTCGGCGAACAGAGCCTGGCGCTGGCCAAGAACCAAACGCCCGATCTCTCCAACGTGCAACTGCGCCTGCCAGAGATCACCTTCGACAGCATGTTGGTCCTGCGCCTGGGGGGCAAGACCATCACCCTGCGCCATGCCCCCGGCCACAGCCCCGATGTGATCACCGTGCGAGTCAAAGAGGACAAGGTGCTCTTTGCCAGCGACACACTGCTGCCGGTGCCCTACCTGGACTTTCCCGGCGGCGGCAACGTGGATGACCTGCGCCGCTCGCTGCGCGGCATCGAGATCGCCGGCCTGGAAAACGTCGTGCAGGGGCATGGCGAGGTGTTGCTGCGCGGCGAGATCCGCGGCGCCATCAGCTCCAGCCTCAAGTACCTGGACTGCATCGAGCAACTGGTGGACCAGCACGTGCGCAGCGGCGCCCCGGTGGAGGCGCTGCTCAAGACCACCATCGAGCAGTGCGGCCGCTCGCGCATCCCCCTCAACGGCATGGTTCAGCGCCTGCATCAGGCCAACCTGTTCTATCTCTACCAGATCAAGAGCGGCCACCCGGTCTCGCGCCCGCATTGAAGACTTAGCCACTGTCCGCAAATAACATCGTGAGTTGGCTCGGTCGGCCACTTCCGAAATCTGGGATCCGATATGGAAGCGCGCACCCTTGACCGTGTGTGCCTCCTATGTTATACTGTGCACAATCGAATAGACAAACCATCGAACCTTCGGGGCAGGGTGAGGCCGGCCGGCGCAAGCCAGCCAGCCAATTCCCGACCGACGGTGGAGGCGGCCCATCCAGGCCGCCTGAGCCCGTGACCCGCTGCGGCGGTGGATCTGGTGCGGAACAGCGACGCTGCTCCCAGGCCAGAGCCGACGGTATAGTCCGGATGAGAGAAGGTTGAGGTGCTAAACGACGCCGTGCCTGCACGCGCGGCGCTGCCGCTTGGCGGCCAGCGCCAGCACATCGCCTCCCTTGCCACACCCCCAGTTCGGCCAGCAACTGTGGGGTGTGGCTTTTTTTTGGACGAAGTCTTATGTGGACTGCAAAACGAATGCCCAAGATGACCGCTGACGCGCCGCTGTCCGGCGCCAAGGCTTCGACGCGGCGACTCAAGCTGGAATGGCTGCTGGCGCCGCTGATGCTGGCGCTGGCCATTCTGCTCTGGGACGCCCTGGTGCGCTGGCAGCAGTATCCCCCCTTCATTTTGCCCGCGCCCGCTCTGGTCGCGCGCAAGTTCGCGGCCGTGGTGCGGGATGGCTCGCTGTGGTATCACACCCAGCTCACCCTGCTGGAGATCTTCGCCGGCATGGCGCTGGGCCTGAGCTGCGCCCTGGTGATGGGCTATTTCCTGGCCAAATCCCGCCGGCTGGAGCGCCTGCTCTCCCCCTACCTGGTGGCCGCGCAGGCGGTGCCCATCATCGCGCTGGCGCCGCTGCTGGTGATCTGGATCCGGTCGCCCGGCCTGAGCAAGGTGTTGATCGTGGCCCTGACCATCTTCTTCGCCGCGCTGATCAACACCATCGTCGGCATCCGCTCGGTGCAGCCTGATCTGGTCAGCCTGATGCACTCCTTGCAGGCCAGCCGCTGGCAGATCCTCACCAAGCTGGAGATCCCAGCCGCCATGCCAGTGCTCCTGGGCGGCCTCAAGATCGGCGTCACCCTGGCCGTGATCGGCGCGGTGGTGGCGGAGTTCGTCGGCGCCGACCGCGGCCTGGGCTATCTGATCAACCTGGCGCGCGGCATTCTGGACACCCCCCTGCTCTTCGTGGCGCTGGCGACCCTGATCATCATCGCGGTGTTGCTCTATGCCGTGGTCAGCCTGCTGGAACATAAGCTGCTGGCCTGGCAGCGCATCCAGTAATGCCGCGTCTTCCCGTTGGAGGATTTATGTCAATTCGCTTTTCCCTCATCTGCCTGATCCTGGCCGGCGCGGTGGCGCTGTCCGGCTGCGCCGCGCCGGCCGCGCCGCTGGTGGTTACGCCCGCGGCCGACCAGCCCGCGCAGGCGCCAACGCCGGCCGCGCTGACGCCGGTGAAGATCGGCCTGGGCTACATTCCCAGCGTGCAGTTCGCCCCCTTCTACGTGGCGCAGGCCAAGGGCTTTTTCGCCGAGCAGGGGCTGGAGGTGCAGTTCCAGCATGGGGCCGAGACCGATTTTCTCAAGCTGGCGGGGGTCAACCAGATGGAATTTGTGGTGGCCAGCGGCGACCAGGTGATCCTGGCCGCGGCCCAGGGGCTGCCGCTGACCTATGTGCTGGCCTGGTACCGCAAATTTCCGGTGACTGTGATGTCGCTGGCCAGCCAGGGGCTGGAGACGCCCCAGGCGCTGGAAGGCCGGCGCGTCGGCATTCCCGGCATGTACGGCGCCAGCCTGGTGGCATGGAAGGCGCTGGTCTATGCCGCCGGCCTGGACGAGAGCAAGATCAAGCTGGAGAGCATCGGCTTCACCCAGGCGGCCGCGCTGAGCGAAGGGCGGGTCGATGCGGCCCTGGACTATGTGGCCAACGGCCCGGTGCAACTGCGCCTGGCCGGCCAGGAGGTCAACCTCATTCCCGTCTCCGACTTCATCGACCTGCCCTCCAATGGGCTGATCACCAATCAGCGGACCATCGCCGAGCACCCGGAGCTGGTGCAGCGCATGAGCAACGCGCTGCTGGCCGGCATCCGCTACACCCTGGCCCACCCCGACGAAGCCTTTGCCCTCAGCGTGCATGCGGTGCCGGAGGCCGGCGGGAGCAACGAAGCGGCCAGCCGCGCCGTTTTCGACGCCTCGCTGGCGCTCTGGCAGGCGGCCGACGCCGACATTGGCCGCTCGGACCCGGCGGCGTGGCAGGAGGCGGTCCGGTTCATGCGCGCGACCGGCCTGATCGAGAGCGACGTGGCGGCGGAGACCCTCTTCACCAACAAGTTCATCGACGCGGCCTCAGCGCCCTGACATGAGCCCCCAAGATTCATTTTCCACGGCCGCGGCAGTGGAGACGCAGCAGCCCGCGGCCGGCCCGGCCGCGGAGGCCTGGCTGGCCGCGGAGCAGATCGAGCGCCAGTACGACGCGCCCTCGGCCAACGACGCGCCGCCGACGCGCGCCCTGGCCAGCACCTCACTGCGCGTGGAGGCGGGCGAGTTCGTCTGCATCGTCGGGCCATCGGGCTGCGGCAAGACCACCCTGCTGAGGATCCTGGGCGGGCTGTTGCGGCCGACGCGCGGCCAGGTCATCTTCAAGGGCAAGCTGCTGACCGGGCCGCAGCCGGAGATCGGCTACGTCTTCCAGCACGCCAACCTGATGCCCTGGCGCACGGTGCTGCGCAACGTGGCGCTGCCGCTGGAGTTGCAACACCGACCGGCCCAGGAGATCCAGGCGCGCGCCCAGGCGGTGCTGAAGCTGGTGGGGCTGCAAGGCTTCGAGCACTCCTACCCGCGCCAGCTCTCCGGCGGCATGGCCCAGCGCGCGGCCCTGGCGCGCACCCTGGTGCATGCGCCGGAGCTGCTGCTGCTGGACGAGCCCTTCGGCGCGCTGGACGCCATCACCCGCGAGCGCATGAACCTGGAGCTGCTGGGCATCCGCGCGGCCTACGCCTGCACTGCGATCATGGTCACGCACAGCATCTCCGAAGCGGTCTTTCTGGCCGACCGGGTGCTGGTTATGAGCCAGCGGCCCGGCCGGATTGTGGCCCAGATCGCCGTCCCCCTGCCCTCGCCCCGCACGTTGGATCTGATGGGCGCCCCCGAATTTGCCAGCCTGACGCGCGAGGTGCGGCGTGTGATCGACCGGCAGCACGTGTAAGGTTTTCAGGCAGGTTCCAAAACTTGTCGTAGGGGACGACCGATATTGAAGGTCACACTGGTCATATCTTCAACCGCAAGCGTTCGGCCGGCAAACAGAATCTCCAGCCCCACAGGGACGCCAGCCGAGTCGACATCCACAAAGATGTATTTGCCTGCTTCCAGCGTATCGTCAACATCGCCTGCGCGAAGACGTATGTACATGGCATCGGCTTGGGGATCATAATCGATTCGCATAATTATCTCTGTAGCACCTTGGGCTTGATGACGGTGTAGATCAAAAATGTATCGTAACTGCTCAGCCGGCGGGCCAAACGTTGGTTGAGTAGCCGTCTGCGGCGTATCGAAACCAACGTTT
>JACSRL010000038.1 GCA_014879765.1 Anaerolinea sp.
AGTTGACACCCCAGACTTCGGACGGCAAAGCCGGCCGGTTGAAGCTATGCCAGGTTCTTGACGGCAAAGCCGGCCGGTTGAAGCTATGCCAGGTTCTTGACGGCAAAGGGCTTCACTGGCAAGACGCGGCCGGTGCGGCGCCGTCCGAAGTCTCGGCGGTTCACACGCACCACGCATCACGTTTCACGTTTCACGCATCACGTTTCACGTTTCACGCATCACGTTTCACGCTCACCAGCAATCGCCTGAGTCTAATCCGGCCAGCGCAGCATGTCAAGTCTGGCTGCTCATTTGCCACTGGGGGGTTGTTGCGCTAAGATAGTCCCCGTTCCAGGTTTTCTGAAGCCTTGCAGAATAACCCTTTCTCAACACTGAATCCCCGGAGGTTGTCATGCTCAATCTTGCCATGCTGCTGGAATCCAGCGCCAAGGCCCACCCTGGCCACCTGGCCGTCATTTTCAACGACACCAAGCTGACCTATGCTCAGCTCAACGGAGCCGCGAACCAGTTGGCCAACGGCCTGCGCAAGCTGGGTGTCCAACGCGGCGACAAGGTGGCGCTCTCCTGCCCGAACCTGCCCTATTTCCCCATCGCCTACTACGCCATTCTCAAGGTCGGGGCCACGGTGGTGCCCTTCAACGTGCTCTTCAAGGGGCGCGAGGTGGCCTATCACCTTAAGGACAGCGACGCGGTGGCCATGATCGCGTTCCAGGGCACGCCGGAGCTGCCCATCGCCCAGATGGCCTTTGACGGCTATCAGCAGGCGCCCGGCTGCCGAAATCTGATCGTGGCCACGGTGGACCCGACGGCCGCGCCGCCGGTGGAGGGAGAGGGCGTCACCACGCTGGGCCGGGTGATGGCCGGCCAGCCGCCGGTTTTTGACACGGTGCAGACCATGCCCGACGAGACCGCGGTGATTCTCTACACCTCCGGCACCACCGGGAGCCCCAAGGGCGCCGAGCTGACCCATGCCAACATGGCCATGAACGCCGTAGCCACGCGCGACACGGTGGGGATCAACGGAGAAGATGTGGCGCTGGCGGTGTTGCCGCTCTTCCACTCCTTCGGCCAGACGGTGATCATGAACGCAGCCTTCGCTTCGGGCGCGACCATGACGCTGTTGCCCCGCTTCATGCCCGACGCCGCGCTGGGGATCATGCAGCGCGATGGCGTGACCATCTTCGCCGGTGTGCCGACCATGTACTGGGCGATGATGGGCTATCCCGATGCTGACAAGTTCGACCTGGCCAAGATCGTCGCCACTCTGCGCGTGGCGGTGAGCGGCGGCGCAGCCCTGCCGCTGGAGGTGATCAAGGGCTTCGAGGCCAAGTTCGGCGTGCCGATTCTGGAGGGCTACGGCCTCAGCGAGACCTCACCGGTGGCTTCCTTCAACCATCTGGACCGGCCGCGCAAGGCCGGCTCCATCGGCCAGCCCATCTGGCTGACCGATATGCGCATCGTCGACCCCATGGACGAGAGTCACACGCCGCTGCCGGCCGGCCAGGTGGGCGAGGTGGTGATCCGCGGCCATCAGCTGATGCGGGGCTATTACAAGAAGCCGGAGGCCACGGCTGAGGTGATCCGCAGCGATTGGTTCCACAGCGGCGACATGGGCAAGACCGACGAAGAGGGCTACTTCTACATCGTCGACCGGCTGAAGGAGATGATCATCCGCGGCGGCTTCAACGTCTATCCGCGCGAGCTGGAGGAGTATTTCATGACCCATCCCAAGGTGTCGTTGGTGGCCGTCAAGGGCGTGCCCGACGCCAAGATGGGCGAGGAGATCAAGGCGTACATCGTGCTCAAGCCGAACCAGGCCGCGACCGTGGACGAGATGATGGAGTTTGCCAAGATCGGCCTGGCCTCCTACAAATACCCGCGCTACATCGAGTTCCGCACGGCTCTGCCCATGACCGCGACCGGCAAGATCCTCAAGCGGGAACTGGTGGACGAGGACTGAGGCTGACCATGACAAAGCGTGTCAACGTACAATGGCTGCAGAAGAAGCAGTTTGTTGGTATCGGTGGATCGAAGCGTTCGGTGGTGATGTCGGGCCAGGACGAGGAGAACGCCATCGGCGTCTCCCCTTCGGAGATGTTGCTGCTGGGCCTGGCTGGCTGTTCAGCCTATGACGTGGTGGGCATTCTGGAGAAGAAGAAGGCCACCCTGACCGGGCTGGAGGTCAAGGTCACGGCCGAGAACGACACGGACCCACCCTTTCCCTACCGCCAGATCCACCTGGAGTACATCGTGCGCGGCCGCGGGCTGACCGAAAAGAACGTGGGCGACGCCATCCACCTGTCGGAGACCAAGTACTGCTCGGTGGCCGCCACCATCCGGCCCACCGCCGAGATCACCACCAGCTTCCAGATCATCGCTGAGGAGTGAGGAACATCTGTCAGGGGCCAAAGTTGCCAACTTTGCGAAAAAGTTGGCAACTTTGACGCGCGGACAGTGAGCACAATTCCAGAATGCACTAGCGATGTGGAGAGTGATCTGAAAGTAGTGGAGCTGTCTGTGGCATAGATGATGATGTTGCTATCGATGAGCATCATGCAACTCTACCTGGCAACGTTCGCTCTTGGCGTATGGAACGCTCCCATGCGGCGGCATCGTCGAGCTCTGCCAAAGCACGGAGTTCAGCCAGTCGCTCCAGGGCTGCGGCCATACGTGTGCCCTGATCATTTTCATGGTTGCCGGCCTCGCTCAATGGCTCGTCAGTTCATGACGCATCTGCTTTCCTTGCCCGCGATCGTCACAATCGGCCGTTTGTAATCTTCTGCTATTTGTGTATGATCTACCCTTGTCATGACCCCATCCTTTGATGCCATCATCATCGGCGGCGGCATCAACGGCGCGGCCTCGGCCTTCTTTCTGGCCCGGGCCGGCCTGCGCTGCGCCATAGTTGAACGGCTGCCCGCGCTGGCCCGGCTGACCACCTCGCGCTCCATGGAGGGCATGCGCGCCCAGTTCGTGGAGCCGGAGAACGTGGCCATGATGCGGGAGAGCATCGCCTTCTACCAGGACTTCGCCGAACGCACCGGGCTGGCGGGCTATGATGTCGGCGTGCATCAGCAGGGCTACCTCTTCCTGACCACTGCAGCCGACGGCCCGCAGCGTCTGAGACAGCGCGTGGCGGCCCAGCGCGCTATGGGGTTGAGCGACGTGGAATTTCTCAGCGGGGATGAGGTGCGGCGGCGCTTCCCCTACGCCGCGGCCGAGGAGATCACGGCTGGCGCTTTTCGCCAGGGGGACGGCTGGCTGTCGGCGCACGAGGCCTGCTTTGGCTTTGCCCGCGCCTCGGGCGCGACGATGTTGCTGAACACGGCCGTCATCGGCCTGGCGATCGACGCGGCGCGCGGCTGTGTGGCTGGCGTGGAGACCGACCGCGGTCCGCTGGCCGCGCCGCAGGTGATCATCGCCGCGGGGCCCTACTCCGGCCGCGTGGCCAGCCTGGCGGGCGTCGAGCTGCCGCTGCGCATCGTGCGCCGCCATCGGGTCACCATCGGCCAGCATCCGTTGGTCCCGCAGGACGCGCCTATGGTCATCGACCAGGACACGGGCGCGCATTGGCGGCCGGAGAAACCGGGCGCGGCGCTGGCCTGGGCGCAGGCTCACGAGCCGCCCGGCGAGCCGCTGGACGACGTGCCGGTCAACCCGCGCTTTGTCCATGAGGTGCTGGAGGGGGTCTATCGCCTCTGCCCCTTCTGGCTGGAGGTGGCCGAAACGCTGCGCCGCGACCAGGTTTTCGTGCAGGCTGGCCAGTACACCATCACCCCCGACGACAAGCCGATCATCGGCCCCCATCCAGAGATCGCCGGGCTGCACTTCAACACCGGCTACAGCGGCCACGGCATCATGGCCGCGCCGGGCGGCGGCCGGCTGCTGGCCGATCTGGTCACCGGTGTAGCCAGCGACGACGCCAATCCCTTCAGCTTTCGCCGGCTGCGCAGCCTGGACGCGGCCTCCGGGCATCAACGCCTGCTCTAGGAACAAGTCCGCATTGAAGGACGAGGGCAGGACTACGCAGCAAGAGCCTGGCTGATAGTTTCCAGAACAGCAAAGATGTCTAACGGCTGCCCAGGGACGACCTCCCCGGAAGCTCCATCGTGAATGTGATGGGGAAAACCTGGCAAATCGGGAGAATGCGGTGTGTTATCCCAGCGTTGGATCAATCCCCCTGCCGCATTGGCCCAGTGGTAGCTGTAGGTCACAACCTGCACCTGACCCTTGGGCGCTCGTTCCACATATTCGGTGAACTCCAGAAAACTGCCATCTGACAACGACGCCCGTACCCGCAGATGGCCATCGGCCAGCGTAATCCGCTCGCGGCGTATCTGAAAACCGAGCACGATCGGATCGGTCAGCAGGCGCTCCTTGACTGCCTCAAGATACTCGACCGGATTCATGGCCCATTGCCGCCGACGAGCACCCGCACCCGTTGGCGTAGCCGGGCGGCCATCTGCACCAGCGCTGCCCACTCGACAAAGTCCATGCGGTCATCAGTCTGCCCAGCCTGATAGCGCCGGTAGAAGTCATCCGAGGCCATGCCATACTGGCCCTCGAACTCCGCCAGATCGGCCTGCAATACCTCGAGCTGGGCGCGCGCTTGTTCAGCCTCGTGAGCAAGCAGCTTGTCCAGGGTGCGGTCCATCAGCTTGCTGGCTTGACCCTGTTCGTACAAAATGGCCAGCGTTGAAAGGCGCTGGGCGGTGGTGATTGCCGATGCTTGCATAGTGTGCTGTGCTACCTTTGGAGCATTGGGATGCTCGCTGATCACAGAGACTAACTTGAAAAGTGGCAGAAAGACTTCGGACGTGGCCGATTGGTGGGCAAAAGTGGTAACTGCTCAGGCTTGGCATTAGAAACCGGGTTTTTGTCTCGCAGACCAAGATCATGGCGCCATGAAAGGCCG
>JACSRL010000058.1 GCA_014879765.1 Anaerolinea sp.
CAACAGGCTGGGCGCGGCCACAGCCACCCCGGCCCCCACGGCGACGCCGGTGATCGTCATGCTGGCCGCGCCCAGCCTGTTGACCCCCACCAACGGCGATGGCTTCACCGCCGGCAGCCAGCCGGTGCTGACCTGGAAGCCAGTGGCCGGCATGGGGGCGCAGGACTACTACTTCGTGCAGGTGCGCTATGCCCTGCGCGATGGCCGGGTCAACACCATCGAAGAGCGCGTGACCAGCCTCAGCTTCGTCGTGCCCCTGTGGTACTACGATTTAGCCAACACCCCCGACCGCCTGGGGACCTGGTCGGTGCAGGTGCGCCGCATGGGCGCCAACAACCGGGAACTGATCGTCAGCCCCTTCAGCGAAAGCCGGACTTTCTATTGGCGCTAATGGACCGCTGGAGCACCCCCCGCGCGCCGGCTGTCCCAGGCCAACGCCAGGCCAGCCTGCAGCGCACCCTGCTGGCGCTACAAGACCTGGCCCACCCCGCGGCCGGCGTCGATCTGAACGCGCTATCCGATCTGAACCGGGAGCAGTTGGGGCAGTTCACCCAGATCTGGGCCGGCCTGGGCGCTGAGCGCCGGCGCGAGCTGCTGGCGGCGCTGATCGAGTTCGCCGAAAGCCACGTGGACGCCTCCTTTGCCCCCATCTGCCGCTGGCTGTTGGAAGACGACGACCCCCTGATCCGCGCCCAGGCCATCGAGGGGCTGTGGGAAGAGGAAGATGTGCGCCTGATCAGCCCCTTGATCCGCTGTCTGGCGCACGATCCCTACCCGGACGTGCGCGCGGCCGCGGCCGCGTCGCTGGGGCGCTTTTTGCTGCTGGGCGAGTACGGCCAGATCGACGCCGGCGCGGCCCGGCGCGTGGAGGCGGCGTTGCTGGCCGCCTGTCAGATCGAGGACCAGGATGTGTGGGTGCGCCGCCGGGCGCTGGAGGCGCTGGCCAACGGCAGCGCCCGCGAGCTGCCCCAGATGATCCTCGACGCCTACCAGGAAGTGGACGATATCCTGCGCGTCGGCGCGGTCTTTGCCATGGGGCGCAGCGCCGACCCGCAATGGAACCGCATCGTGCTGGCGGAGCTGAGCGCACAGGAGAGCGCCATGCTCTTCGAGGCGGTGCGGGCCAGCGGCGAGTTGGAGATCGAAGAGGCGGCGCCTGAGCTGATCCGGCTGCTGGGCGATGAAGATATCGAGATTCGCGATGCGGCGATCTGGGCGCTGGGCCGGATCGGCGGCCGCGAGGCGTGGCGCGCGCTGAAGGCCTGCGCCGCCAGCGCCGACGACGATCTGGCCGAGGCCGCGGAAGACGCGCTGGCCGAGCTGACCTTCATGGCCGGCGACGATGCCATGCCTGGCCTCTTTTTCCAGGCTTGACCGGCGCGCCGGCCGGACGCCAGCGACGCCCTTCATGACCGCAGCCCTGGAAGTCCTATGGCAGGTGCTGGCGCCCATCTTCCTGCTGGCTGGGGCGGGCTATCTGCTGGCCCGGCGCCTGGGACTTCGCCCGCAGGGCCTGGCCCGGGTGTCGTTCTACATCTTCTCCCCCAGCCTTCTCTTCGACAAGTTCAGCCACAGCACCCTGTCGGCTGACCAGTTGGGCCGGCTGGCGCTCTTTGCCCTGTTGACCATTCTCTGCTCCGGCCTGCTGGCCTGGGCTGTGGCCCGGCTGCTGCGCTTCGAGCGTGTCATGGCAGCGGCCTTCGTGCTCTGCGCCATCGCCGGCAACACCGGCAACTATGGCCTGCCGGTCAATCAGTTCGCCTTTGGCGAGGCGGCGCTGGAGCCGGCGGTGATCTACTACGCCGTGAGCACCCTGATTCTGGCGACGCTGGGCATCTACGTGGCCGCCAGCGGCCGGCGAACGGCGCGGCAGGCGCTGCGCAACGTGCTCTCGGTGCCGCTGGCCTACGCGGGCCTGGCCGGGCTGGCCCTCTGGGCGACCGGCCTGCACGCGCCGCTGCCCATCGAACGTTTCGCCGCCTTGGCCGGCCAGGCGGCCATCCCGGTCATGTTGATCATCCTGGGCATGCAGTTGGCCGACGTGCAGTGGCGCGATCATCTGGCCCCGGTCGGCCTGGCCACCGCCATCAAACTGCTCGGCGGGCCGCTGCTGGGCATCGTTTTCGCCGGCCTGCTGGGCCTGAGCGGCGTCACCCGCCAGGCGGCCATCGTCGAGGCCTCGGTGCCGACCGCGGTGATGGCCATCGTGCTGGCCACCGAGTATGACACCGCGCCGCGCTTCACGGCCAGCGTGGTCATGGCGACCACCCTGGCCAGCCTGGTCACCATGACCCTCCTCCTCACCTTTCTGCGTTGAACCATGAGCAAGAAGAAGCACGCCAGGCCGCCGCAGCCCAGCCCCAGCCAGCGCCGATCGGCCGACGCCATGTCCGCCGAGGAACTGGCCGTGCAGCGCGCCCAGATCGAGGAAGAACAGGCCCACCGGCGCCGCCAGCAGGGCTTCGAGCTGCTGCGCGAGGGGGCGCGGCTGCTGGCGCAGAACCGGCCCGACGAGGCGGCGTCTCACCTGGAGCGGGCGGCCGCGCTGCTGCCCGAAGACCCCGATGTGGCCATCAACCTGGGGGGCGCCTATGTCTTGCAGCGGCGCTACAACAAGGCGGTCGCGGTGCTGGAACGCGCCAGCCTGCTGGCGCCGGACAACGCCATGGTCTGGACCAACCTGGCCGCGGCCTATCTGGGCAGCTTGCAGCTTTCCGGGCCGCAGCAGCAGAGCAAGGCCATTGCCGCCTACGAAGCTGCGCTGCAAGCCAACCCTGCCACCCCTCACGTGCATTACAACCTGGGGCTGATTCACCACGACCGGCGGGAGCATGCCCTGGCCGAACACTGGTTCAGGCGGGCGCTGGAAGCTGACCCCAACGACCACGACGCCCGCCGCTGGCTGGCCCGCCTGGCGGCCGCGGCTGAGGCCGACGACGCGCAGCCATCACCGGCCACCGGCCGCGACGAGCTGCCAGACGCGGCCGCGCGCGGCTGATCGCCTGCTGAGCTGAGTTTTATGCGCAACAATCCGGCCCGCATTGCCTGGCTCATTCTGCTGACCTGCTTCATCGTCTTCTGTCTGCTGGCGCTGTCCATCCCGCTGGCGCTGCGCTGGACTGTCCTGCACAGCCAGGTCGACCAGAGCGTGTTGGTGCGCGTCACCAGCGGCACGGTGCTCTTGCAGTCCAACGCGGAAAGCGAACCCATCGCGCTGATGGACGCGCGCACGGTGGAGCCGGGGGCCTCCATCAAGACAGACCCGCGCTCGCAGGCCGCGCTGATCTTCCAGGCGACCACGGGCAACGACCAGCCGGGGCCGGAGATCGCCACGGTGCAGATCTATCCGGCGGCCGATGTTCAGATCGCCCAGGCCAGCCGCCCCCGCTTCGGCGCCAGCTCCGATCCCAACCTCTACGATCTGCGCGTCAACAGCGGCCGGGTGCGGATCTACGTGGCCGATGTGCAGCCCAACGGCCAGCGTTTTCGCGTCACCACGCCCCACGGCCAGGCGACCCTGGCGCCGGGCAGCTACGCGGTGCAGGTGGACAGCAGCCAGACCCAGATCGTCACCCGCTCCGGCTCGGCCCTGGTGGAGGCCGATGGACGCGCCGTGCTGGTTCCTGAGGACACCAGCGCCACGCTGTCCGCCAGCCAGGGGCTGTCCGGCCCCAACGCCGCGGCCGAGAATCTGATCGCCAACGGCGATTTCCAGGCGCCGCTGGGCCCGCCCACCTGGCTGGTGACCAAGTACCCGGTGGACGATCCCACGGCCGGCCAGGCGGAGCTGGTCACCGTCAACGGCCGCAGCGCGGCCCGGCTGAGCCGCATCAATCAGCCGCCGACCCACAGCGAGGTGGCCATCACCCAGGTGCTGGGGCGCAGCGTCCACGACTACGAGACGCTCATCCTGGCGATGGACGTGCTGCTGCGCTGGCAAAGTCTGCCCGGCGCCGGCGAACAGAGCTCCGAGTTTCCCCTCATGTTCCGCCTGGACTATGAGGACATCTACGGCAACCACCAGTTCTGGACCCACGGCTTCTACTATCAGGACCCGCCGGCGCAGTGGGTGGTGACCGGCGGCCAGAAGATTCCTCAGAACACCTGGTTCCCCTTCGAGAGCGGCAACCTGCTGGAGCGCCTCAAGGAGGAGGGGCTGCCGCGGCCGGCCACGCTGAACTATCTGAAGATCTATGCCTCCGGCCACAACTACGACAGCCTGGTCACCGAGATCGGGTTGATCGCCCGCTGATCGACGCATGGCGCACGAGAGCTCCCAACGGACGGTGTGGGTGCGAAGGATGGCGCTGCTGATCGCCATCCTTCTTTATCTGGCCCTGGCCCTGCCCCAGCTTCACCTGCCCGGCCTGCACTACGACGAGGCCAAGGAGGCTGGGCTGAACGCGCTGGAGATCTTGCAGCGCCAGGATGTGCAGGCTTTTCGCGCGGCCGGCGTGCAGGTGGGGCCGGTCTTTCTGCCGCTGATGGTGCAGGACTACATCGGCGCGCTCGACGTCTACCTGGCGCTGCCGCTGCTGGCGGTTTTCGGCGTCACAACGCCGGCCCTGCGCCTGCTGGGCGTGCTGTGCGGCCTGGCCACCCTGCTGCTGGTCTGCGCGCTGGGCCGAGAGCTGGCCAGCCGCCAACCCAAGGCCGGCTGGACCGGCGAGATCGCCGCGCTGCTGCTGGCGGTCAACCCCACCTTTCTCTTCTGGAGCCGCCAGGGGATCTTCGTCACCAACATCGTGGTGACGCTGGCCGTGGCCGCGGTCTGGGCCGCGCTGCGCTGGCAGCGCACCGGCCGCGCGGGCTACCTCTATGGGCTGGCGCTGCTGGCCGGGCTGGGGCTGTGGAGCAAGCTGCTCTTCCTCTGGGTGTTGGGTGCGCTGGCGGGGGTGGCGGCCGTGGCC
>JACSRL010000153.1 GCA_014879765.1 Anaerolinea sp.
GAGCAAAGTCGGATTCGGGTTGAACCAGCGCAGCAGCCAGGCGTGGATGTCCGCCGCGCCGAGACGCCGGGCTTTCACGCCGGCATTCGCCAGCCCGCCGACGAGGCGGTCGCAGATCGTCGTCAGCGCCTGCTCGGGCGACTGGCCGCGCCGCGATGCGGTCGCCGCGTTCGCGCGCCGGTAGACCACCATGCGCCAGTAGCCGCGGCCCAGCTTGGTGCGCATATAGCCCAGCCAGCTCGCCGCGTGGTGATGATAGACCTGCGCCTCCGGCGCGAAGTGCATGCTGTGGCCGGCCTGGCTCAGGCGATAGGAGAACTCGACATCCTCGTTGTTGGCCTCGGGAAAGCTGGGATCGAAGCCGCCGGCTTCCATGAACAGATCGCGGCGAAAGGCGGCCGAATAGGTGGCCACCACGTCGAGCTCCGGCTGGCGGCGCATGCGGCGGTAGCGATCTTCGAACTCCAACTGGGCAAAGCGCGCGGCCAAGGACCGCTGGCGCGAACGGTAGGCGCCCATCAGGCCGGCCGGCGACTGCGGCCCGGCAAAGCCGGCCAGCAGCGCCTCGGCCCAGGCCGGGGCCGGCTGGCAGTCGGCGTCGGTGAAGAAGAGGAGCGGCGCACGGGCGATGGCGGCGCCGTGGTTGCGGGCCGCGGCCGGCCCGGTGTGAGCCTGGCTGGCCACGCGCACCTGATAGGCGCCATGCCGGGCGGCCCAGCGTTCCACGGCCGCAGCGCTGCCATCGACCGAGCCGTCGTCGATGACGATGATCTCGAACTGGTCGGCGGCCAACGTCTGGCCGGCCAGCGCGTCCAGGCAGCGTCCGATCACCGCAGCGCCGTTGTAGACTGGGACGATCACCGAACAGCGCAGCGACGCGCCAGGGTTGGCGGCAGATCGGGAGGTGTCATCACGCATGGCTATCGATTCAGGGCCCACTTCTGCGAAACAGCGCCGTGTCCAGCTCGGCCGGCAAGCGGCCGATGCGCCAGCCTTCGATGACCAGCGCCGCCGCGCCCAGCACCATCAACAACAGCGGCGCGGCCACGTACAGCAGCACGCCATAGGCCAGCCCCAGCGCCGCCGGGACGCCGAACACACCCAACGCCCAGCGGCACAAGACCTGGAAGAGGCCGATCTTGCCGGGCGTCGAGGGCGCCGCCACGCCGATCTGCAAGACCACCAGGACGAAGACGCTTTGCACCCAGGAGGGCGGCATGTCCAGGGCCAGGAAAATCAGGTAGTTGGTGAGCACTGAAACGAACCAGATGCCCACCGTCAGGCCGGCCAGGCTCAGCAGGCGGCCCGGCTGGCGCAGCGCCGTCAGGCCGGCCAGGCCGCGCTCCAGACTGCCGGCGGCCCGCTGGCCGTGGGGGATGTGGCGCAACAGGCGGCTGGCCAGCGCCACGATCCGTTCTCGCTGCCAAAGCGCCAGCGCCACCGCGGCCGTCAGCGCCAGCGCCACGCCCACCGTGGAGGTCTGGCGCTGCGCCAGCTCCTGCGGCATGGCCACAAAGAGGAGCAGGCCAAGGAAGCAGACCGCCAGCATCACCATGTCCAGCAGCTTTTCGGCGGCAATGGTGCCCAGCACCAGCGATTTGCTGGCCTGGCCAGCCTCGCCGGCCAGGTAAACCCGCAGCAGGTCGCCGGCACGGGGCACAGGCAACGCCAGGTTGACCCCTGTGCCGGCCGTCCAGATGTTGATCAGCCGCGGCCGGCTGATGCGCGCCCCGGCCGGCGGCTGGCGCTCGGCCGCCGGCGCGGGATAGAGCAGCAGATGCCAGCGCCAGCCTTTGGCCACGGCCGAGATCAGCACTGTCACACCGGCCAGCGCCACCCAGCTCAGGTTGGCCGAGCGCAGCGCAGCAGCCATCTCGCCGAAGTCGATATCGACCAGGGCCAGCACGAAGGCGCCCAGGCCAAGGAAGAGCCCCAGCCAGAGACGCCGGCTCAGCCACCAGGGGGGCTGGCGTTCAGGCTGGCGTGGGCCCGATCCCTGGGTCTCAGGCGCACCATCCAGGTTGCTGGCCATGCAGACGCCTCGCCTCACTCGTCGCTGGACTGGCGGCAGCGGCCGGGGCCGTGCCGGGCAACTGCCAAACGGTGTCAGGCATCCTGGGCCGATGAGCCAGGCTGGCGTACCGGCAGCTTGCTGGCCGAGCTGGCCACGAAGCCGCCGGCCGCGGCCGGCTGGCTGGCAGCTTCGGTGGGATGCTCTTTGCCCTTGCGGCGCTTCTTGCTCTCGCCGCTGCGGTCTGAATCGCCCTTGTCGCCCTTGTTCTCGTAGTAGTCGTAATAGTAGTAGTGCGATCCGGCCATGCGGTAGGAGATGCGGTTGACCGCGACGCCCAGCACATTGGCGTTGACCTTGAGCAGCCCCTGGGCGGCGCGTTTGGCGGCCACCTCGCGCGTCGAGGCCGATTCCACCACCAGCAGCACGCCGTCCATCTGGCGGGCCAGCACGGCGGCATCGGTGACGGCCAGCGTGGGCGGGCTGTCGAAGACCAACACGTCGGCGTATCGGCGCAGCTCGTCGATCATCTCGCCCATGCGATGCGATCCCAGCAGCTCCGATGGGTTGGGCGGCTGCGGCCCGCTGCTCAACAGCCAGAGATTTTCGACCTCGGTGGCCTGCAGGAAGGGGGTCAAATCGCTGCCCTCGGGCATCAGCAGCGCATTGGTCACGCCCACCGCGTTGGGCAGGCTGAATACCTGGTGCAGGACGGGCCGGCGCAGGTCGGTGTCCACCAGGATGGTGCGCTTGCCGCCTTGGGCGATGACCACGGCCAGGTTGGCGGCGGTGGTGCTCTTGCCCTCGCCGGGGCTGGCGCTGGTGATCATCAGCTTCTCGATGGGCTTGTCCAGGCTGGAGAACTGGATGTTGGTGCGCAGGGTGCGATAGGACTCGGTGAAGGGGGACTGGGGATTGGTGGCTGCGATCAGCCGGCGCTCTTTGTCGCCGGCGCGATGCTGCACCAGTGAGCCCAGCGCGGGCAGGCCGGTGACGCGCGCGGCGTCCTCAGGCAGCTTGACGGTGTCGTCCAGATATTCGATCAGAAAGGCCACGGCCGCCAGCAGCAGGGCCCCCAGCGCGGCGGCGATCAGGGTGTTGACCAGCACCCGCGGCCGGACGGGCTGGGTGGGCTCCAGGGCCGGTTCCACCACGGTGATGGTGTCGCCGCGGTTGGCCTCGGCCCGCTTGACATCGTCGCGGTTGCGCAGCAGCTCCGCCAGCGAGCTGCGATACTGGGCCAGGCTGGCCTCCAGGCGGGCGCGCTGCGCGGCCTGCTCCAGGGTCAGCTCATCGCCGTTGTCCTCCAGCGCCTGGAAGACCTGAAGCTGGGTCTGGGCCTGCTCGATGTCGGCCTGCACGCCGTCGATCTGGGCCTGGTAGACCTCCAGGGTGCTGTTGATGCGCTGCTGCTGCTGCTTCTCGTTCTGGCTGATAAAGACCGCGGGCAGGTCGTTGGCCACGGCGGTGGCCAGGGCCGGGTTGGCGTCCTCCACGTGCAGCACGATGATCTGCGTCTCGCGCACCGGATCGACGATGATGGTCGAGGCGATCTCCGGCAGGCGCAGATTGGCGGCCACCTGGTTCAGCACCGGGCGTGTGGTCAACAGACGGGCGTAGTTGGCCGCCAGACGCTCGCTGGTGAGCACCTCGGTCCATTGCAACCCGGATGGATTGGCCGCCTGCTGGATCAAAAGCTGTGAAGATGCCCGATAGATGGGGGTGCTGCGACTGCTGACCAGATAGGTGACGCCGCCAGCGATGGCGGCGCCCACCAGAATCAACCAGAACCACTTCCAAATCGTCCGACCGTACTGCCGTAATTCCATAACCTTGCCTTCCAAGACCGATGTTATTGCACCAGTTCCGCCACCACGATGATGCGGTGGGTGTTTGTCCAATAAGGCCAGCAGGTGACCAGCGTCACCCGGGCGTCGCTGGTGGGCTGGATGTAGCCCGCGTTGGCCAGGCGCTGCGCCTCGCTGGCGCCCACCTCCAGCAGCGGCTCGGTGATTTCCGTCACCTGATAGTCGAAGCGGCGGCCCTGGTCATCGTAGAGATAGACCATGTCGCCCAGGGCCAGTTCCTGGTCGCTGATGCGGCGGAAGACCTCGCCC
The DNA here is from genome assembly GCA_014879765.1 of Anaerolinea sp. Lineage (GTDB taxonomy): Bacteria > Chloroflexota > Anaerolineae > JAAEKA01 > JAAEKA01 > JAAEKA01. Next base: position 4,129 of record JACSRL010000153.1, read on the forward strand.
TTGGTGTTGTGATGGCCGGAGAGCACCACGTTGCCCATTTCGCCCGGCCGCGCGCTGTTGATGTGGCGGCCGGCCGCGTTGTCTGCTGTCTGCCATTCGGTGGTGCGCTGAGCGCCGCGCTCCACCACCTCCCAGCCCACGTCGACGATGGCGGTGTCCAGGTCGATGGCCGGGATCACCAGGCGATCGGGCTCCCCCTGGGCCGGCGGCGTGGGGGCCTGCGCGTCGGCCGTCGGCAGCGCAGTCGCGCCGGCGGTCGGTGCGGCCGGTGTGGCCGCGACGGTGGCCGGCGGCTGCGTGGCGCCGGGCGCCGGCAGAGCGTCGGGCGGCGCGACGGTGGCCGTGGGCAGCGGGCCTGACGGGGGCGCGGTGCAGGCGGCCAGAAGCATGGCCACGCTCAGCAAGCCCAGAACAAGCATCTGTTTCACTGCGCGAGGTGATTGAAACATAGGGGTGATCCTGTCAGCCCAAGCTTTTTTGCGGGTTTGGCATGTGGCCAGCCAATTCGGGGTGTCACATGACAACTGCCAGGAACGGGCAGCCTGGCAGATCAGCAATTGTAGCCCAAGGCCAGAGAAATAGCAAGACTCGATGCTGAGCTACAGCTTGTGACGCGGAGTCGAGGCTTTAGCCGGGTTTGGGGTTGGCTGAGCTCGTCGGCGGAGCCGGGCGGGACGCCCGGGGGATCAGGGTTGAGGGACGGTCGTCGTCGCCGAGCTGTCTCTTATACACATCT
>JACSRL010000257.1 GCA_014879765.1 Anaerolinea sp.
TCCAGGGCGTCATCGCCCGGCTCTGACGGATGCCGTGCGCCTGACCCGGCGAGGACGCCTGACGATCATCCATTGCACGATCACTCTGAATTCACCGGGATTTGATTGTTAGATGCCGGAAGTTCTCCTCGACAAAACTCACTCGACCTCATCTCCATTTCCCATCTGCTTTTCAAACGCCTGGCGCACAAGCCCCATGACATACGGGATTTCGTCCGAACGGGACAGACCGACTTCCACATCACCGTTTCCCCATCGACCCAGATTGGTGACATCTTTGGCCACACCCTTGGGATCGCTCAGTTCGTGAAAGTGCATATTGAGAGAAAGCCGGAGACGCCTCCTCTGCGGCACGATATCCACGAAGTTGGTCTCAGCTTTGTAGGCTATGTAAAGCTTAAGGACCTCCTCGGAAACACAGGGGTCCAGCGCCAGGATTTCTTTGCGAAGTTGCTCAAACAGAGCCTGCATAATTCCGCCTTCAGCCACATGCGGATGGTCAGTGAGGCTGTAGCCAACAGGCTTTTCAGCCTTGGATTGGTAAGCCGCAAGCACGGTATCCGATAGCACAGGCGCTGCCCATACCTTGACAGCCTCCTCCGCAAGACGCTTCGCCCGCGCTTGAATGGCAGTCTCGTTCCATGCATCCAGCGCGCCAAGTCCTTGGTTTAACCGCAGTGGACTCTCTTTGAACCCGCCCGGCATGTCTCGCTTTTCCTGAAAGGGCCGATCGCTGTATTCGGCATTGTAGCCGGTCAACGTGAGGTTGCCCAGCGTATGCAGCCAGGTCTCCTGGACGTGCCGCCACTCTGAGCCCAAGGCTTGCTGCCAGGCAGTGGAGAGGTTCTCGTTCTGAGGGAGAATATGCTCAATAGTGTATTCCCCCACCGACACTCGCTCCCTGCGACCAAAATTCTCCATGCGCCGCAGCCAATAGCTACGACGGGGGAAATTATAGAGGTCACGGCTGGACAACTCCCGCTTGAATTCCTCATCGTTGGGGAAACGCCGGTAGGATGGCAATGCCAGGAATTGCGCCTGGATGCTCTCCAGGTAGCGATCTTTCTTGAGCGTACGCCCAAAGGTTGCAAAGGTCTTGTTGAGGGAATTGGTCGGGATTGCACACACGGCCCGGCGGAAGACATAGGACTCCACCAATCGCACCGCCTGCAGGAACTCTCCTCTTGGCAAAACATCCTGGGCATAGTCGTGATATAGTTCCAGAAGGAAGGGATAGGCGACATCGACCTTCATCTCACGCAGATCGTGAAAGGCTTCTGCCAGCTCTCTGTCCGGTTCCTTACCCAAAGCCATAGCGCAGTAATAACCCGCGTAGGTATGAATATCTTCAACCAATGCGCTGATACCCGCCTTGGTGACCTCCGGAGAGCGGGCATGGACCTTGAAGGCCTCGTAGACGGCACGGACATTGGGGATCTCTCCCATCTTCAACGTCAGGTAATGGCGCATGAAGCCGTCGAACTGCGTTCCATAGGCCTCCTGGCCGAAGTCAACCTCCATCGGGCGCCAGTGATCCTCATAGAGCTTCGTCTGGTGCGCCGGCTCCAGCCCCATCAAGACGAAGTTGCGGATCAGATCGGCCTGACTGAGCTCCCGGCCGGTCGAGTTCATGCTCTCAAAGATAAGCTGCGGGTTGTCCTGGTCGCGATTCAAGGAAATATCCACGATCACAAGTTTCGCCAGCCCTTTGCACAGAGGGGCCAGACCGCTACCAAGAGCCTTGATCTGCTCTTCGAAGAAAGCAAAGTTTTCGATGATGCGCAACGACGGCTTGGCAGGTTGCGGTTTTTGCTGCACCAACGCCAGGAGGCTTTGCTTGTCGGTCTGTGTGAGCAGCAACTTGAAGCGCCGCTCGTCCTCCTCCAGCGTATTGAGGAGATAGTAGCTGCGGATTTTCTTGGCCGAGAAGCCATCGACCGGCTCGCTGCCTCCCACCTGACGCGCCAGGGCCTCCAGGATCAGCATAACGGTCGTCAGTCGCTGTTGGCCGTCGATCACCAGCAACGGCGATTGGCTGGTGACCTGGTACAGGCCCTTCTCGATGTAGACGATCGAGCCGACGAAATGGGCGGCAATAGCATCATTGCGGCCTGTGCGCAGGATATCATCCCAAAGCTGGCGGCACTCACGCTCGGTCCAGCTATACGTTCGCTGATAGATCGGGATGACGAACTGGGGGGATTTCTTGAGAAAATCCAGAAGCTTGGCTTCGGTGGCCTTCATACGCTGATCTCTCCATTCATCAACCGCGGCAAGAGCAGGTCGCGGGCACTGGCAAGGGTGGCGTTCTGCTTGCGGAGCACTTTGATTTGTCCGTGCAGCGGCGCCACTGTGCTCTCAAACAGTCGAAAGTGCATCATGTCGGGAACAAGCATCACGCGACTATGAGCATAATCTCTATTCAACCCCGGCACAGCCACATCGGTGCTGATAAACGCCAGGTTCTGTAACACGTAGTAAAGATAGAAGGAGCATTGACTCGTCTCGATGAAGTACACGGTATCGATCGGATAGCAGTCATCAGGCGACCAATAGACACTGCCGACATTACCTTTACGCCCCACAATGATCGTTGGGCCTGAAACCAGCGCCTTTACGTGTGTTCCTACGATTCCACTTGAACCGTAGACCGCGAAAGGGCCAGGGATACGATCATTCTGTCTCAAACCTTTGCCGTAGTTCAGCGGCGCAACCTCCCCCAGCGTCTTCCTCTCCCACCCCTCCGGCACGCCATCCACCACCGCCACGTGCTCGTGACCGGGGAAGCGCAGGTGGACGAACCACTCGCGGTAGAGCAGCCGTGCGGCCTCCTCCAGCAGACGGATGCGCCGCCGGTTGTTCTCGATCAGATCGTCGTAGGCGGAGAGGATGCCGACGATGCGCGATTGCAATCCGAGCGCGATGATGGGAAGCGGAAGACCACCGACGATTTTCTCACTCAAGTTCAACATCGTTGTTCCAACCGCGTTTCGCTCCAGCCACTCAACTGTGTGCCGCAATCCGAGATAGTAATATAGAAAACGAGGCACATAGACTTCCGTTGGAATTTGGATCTTCAGGCATCCAGAACCACATAGAAACCCTTCCTGCTCTACCCCAATCAATGCACATTTGCTGATGTCCCCTCGGCGTGGAAAGACGATATCACCTGCTTTCAAGAAATGACGTGATAACTGTCGTGCTTTTTCCTCAGGCACCCTTGCAACCGTTGCTTCATTCACTCTTCCGTCCACAATATCTTTGGGCATGACAAAGGGTATACCTTCACTTGCATAATCCGACTGATGAAGCTGGGAACCAAACGGACCGGTCTGAATAGTACCCCCATGTTCAGCAATGATACTAGCAAGTGTTCGGGGCGGAATCATATTCCCCACTCCTCAGAAGCTGTTTGAAAAGTCAGCCTTCTGGCACGAGGCGTCGGCTGCTTGAGCCGTTCGCATCTGAGGATGCGAACTCCACGGGCGTTTGAAGCGATTGGAGAAGCTCACACGGTTCACAGGCCACTCTGAAGAGCAGCATCTGGCGCAACTGCGCTTCTGCCTTTGTGTCTTTGTGTCTTTGTGTGAGGCAATTCTGACCTTTTCAAACAGTCTCTCAGAGTTGCGCTTGATCATCGTAGCTCGCGCCACAGCGCGGCAGTCGCGCAAACCAGGGCGATTGAAGTTACGACTCCGGCCGATTTCTCGCACAAGCTGTGCGAGTTTCAGGCTCTCCGCTTCAACTTCAGCCGTTGTACCTTCAGTTCTCCGAAGTTGAACTCGACAGTTGCAGCCAACGCCGCGGCGTGGCAGAGGTATGAAGTCAGGAAGGAGAGCGCTGTGATACCAGCGGATTTGTGCAAGCGCCTCTTGCACAATTGCCCGCCCCGTCCACACGGCCATAGCAACGCGCAACCGCTCGCTGCCAATACGCTCCTTCAGCGCGTCGAGCATGGCCCCGTAGCCGGGGGGCATTTCCTCTTGGCCCGCTGCCGCCGGGAACATCGCTTCCGGGCGGTTACGTCCTCGTGACCTGCGCTCTGTTTCCCTCATATCCCCAACTCCTCGAAGCTCCGCTGGATCCGCGCGGCCAGCTCCACCGCCTCGGCGTTGAGCTCCTCCAGCTCCCCGTGGATCTCGCGCAGCGTCTCCTCGAAGTCGAAGTCCTCGTCCTCCACGGCCGGGGCCACGCCCACGTAGCGGCCGGGGGTCAGGCTCCAGTCGTTGGCCGCGATCTCCTGCACCTCCACCAGCCGCACCAGCCCCGGCACGTCGCGCAGCTCGGCCTCGGGGAAGCGCTCCACCAGCCAGTGCGCCTGCCGCCAGAAATAGCGCACCTGCCGGAGCTGCTCGGCCGCGGCCTGGCGCGCCTCGTCGGCCGCGCGGCGCAGCCGGTTCAGCGCACGGCCATTCCCGGCCGCGCGGCCCGCGCCCTCGCAGAGCTCGACCAGCCGCGCGGCCAGCTTGTAGAGCAGGTCGCTCTGCCGCGCCAGATCGCGGCTGCGCTCGGCCAGGCCGGCCAGCCGCGCTACGGCCCCCTTCAACGCCTCGTTGTCGCTCTGCTGCGCCGGCCAGGCGGCCTGCTGCTCAGCCAGCGCCTGGCGGAAGGCGCTCACGTCCGCCTCGAACAGCGCCTGGGCCACGTTCAGCTCGGCCAACGCCGCGGCCGCGGGCTTGTCCAGGGGCGTCGACGCCGCAGCCGCGGCCAGGTCGGCCAGGCTGGCGAGGAAGGCGGGCAGCGGGCCTCGGTCGGAGACCGGCCCAAACGATGAGCTGTTTTCGAGACAGGCCGCGGCCTCGGCCAGCGTCCGCCGGCAGTAGTCGGCCACCAGGGCCAGGTATTGGTCGCGGCGCCCCCGGTAGAGCCAGACGATGGCCAGCAGGTTCTGCTCCTGCTCCGGGCTGAAG
>JACSRL010000367.1 GCA_014879765.1 Anaerolinea sp.
TGCTCAGGCTTGGCATTAGAAACCGGGTTTTTGTCTCGCAGACCAAGATCATGGCGCCATGAAAGGCCGTGCGAAGATGAAAACCATGCCCGCACGAGAAAAACCCGGTTTCTGAACAACTGGAGCAGTTACGATTCAAGAAACATTGCCGGCCAGAGAGCAGTTCTGCGCCGCGGAGCATGGCCCATGAACCTCCCGAATTTGATCGTCTCGATACTGATCGGCTACCTGATCGGCAGCTTGCCCATCGGCTATCTGTTGGGCCGGACGAAGGGCATCGACGTGCGCACCATCGGCAGCGGACGCACCGGCGGCACCAACGTCTACCGCGCGCTGGGCGCGCGCCTGGGCCTGCTCACCGGCGTGCTCGATTTTGCCAAAGGCGCGGTTTCTGTCCTGCTGATCCGTTCGTTCTTCGGCGATGAGGCCGCGGCCGCGCTGGCCGGCGCAGCCGCGGTGGCCGGGCACAACTGGTCGATTTTTCTCGGCTTCAAGGGCGGCGCCGGGGGCAGCACCGCGGCCGGCGCGCTGTTGGCGCTCAACCCCCTGGCCGGCGCTATTGTCGTGCCCCTCTTCGTGGTGATCCTCTTCGTCGGCCGCATCGCCTCGGTGGCCACCCTGTGGGTCGGCGCGGGATCGGTGGTGGCCATTCTGCTGTTGCACGTCATCAACCCCGTGGCCACCCCGCTCAGCCAGCTTCTCTTTGCCGTGCCCGCCATGGTGTTGATCGCCATCTCCCTGCGCCCCAACATCGAACGCCTGCTGAACGGCACCGAGCGCCGCGTCAATTTCAAGCAGCCCAAGGCCGGCGCGCCCTGACCGTCGCCCAGCGCTGGCCATGAAGATCCTGATCATCGGCGGGGGGGCCATCGGCTCTCTCCTCTCGGCCCGTCTGGGAACGGCCGGGCATGCCATCACGCTGCTGGACCGGCCGCAGGCGGCCGCGCTGCTGCGCGCCAACGGCGTGTACCTGGTGGAGGCCGATGGCCGCACGCTGGCGCCGCCCATTCAGATCGAAGCCGCGCCGGCCGACGCCTTGGGCCGCGGCCCCTTCGACCTGGCCGTGCTGGCGGTGAAGGCTTTCGACACCGCCGCCGCGGTCGAGCCGTTGCGCCCCTTTTTTCCCGCGGCCACTCCCATCCTGAGCGTGCAGAACGGCGTGGGCAACGAGGCGATCCTGGCCGAGCTGTTGCCGGGGCCAGTCCTGGCCGGGTCGCTGACCACGCCGGTGGAGGTGCTGGCGCCGGGGCAGGTGCAGGTGGCGCGCGCCTCGCATCGCTTCGCCGTCGCACCCTGGCGCGGCGAGGGCCAGCCACAGCAGGTGGCCGCGCTGTTCGGCGGCGCCGGTTTCACCGTGCAGACCTTTGCCAGCGGGCCGGCGCTGAAATGGACCAAGCTGCTGATGAACATGCTGGCCAACGCCCAGCCGGCCATTCTGGGGCTGACGCCGGCCCAGGTCTTCGCCCAGCCGGAGCTGGCCGCGCTGGAGGTGCGGGCCTGGCGCGAGGCGCTGGCGGTCATGGCCGGGCTGGCGCTCACCCCTGTGCCCCTGGCCGGCTATCCCATGGCCGCCATCGGCCGGCTGGTGCGCAGCCTGCCCATCGGGCTGGTGCGCCCCTTCATGGGCCGCTTCATCGCCGGCGGGCGGGGCAGCAAGGCGCCCTCGCTGGTCTACGACTTGCGGCCGCAGCCGCGCGGCCGCTCCGAGGTGCGCTGGTTGAACGGCGTGGTGGCCGCGCAGGCCGCCGCGCAGCGCCTGCCCGCCCCGGTCAACGCCACATTGACGCGCGTGCTGCTGGACCTGGTGGAGGGTCGCGAGCAAGTTGCCGACTGGCAGGGCCAGCCTCAACGACTGCTGGCCGCGGTGGAAGAGGCCAGCAACGCTGAGGGTGCGTCGTGATCTTCTGGGCGACAGGTCAGCGTGGCATCAGAAACCGGGTTTTTGTGAGACAAAAACCCGGTTTCTGTACGAGCATAGGTTGCCAGCGCAGGTCGAGCAGGGCCAAGGGCTTGGCTCGCAAGACTCGGCCGGTGCGACGCCCTCCGAAGTCTCCTCGCTAGATAATCTCCAACTCCCGCAGCTTGCTCTCCGGCACCACGCCGTTGACCCAGCCGCGCTCGGCGTAGTACTCCTTGAGCATCAGGTCGAGCTCGACCACGCTGCCCTCGGAGCCCTGGCCGTCGGCCGGCTCGGTGGTGAAGCGCTTGGGCAGAGTGTCGCTGCCCTCGCCGATGCCGGCCAGGTTGTTGAAGTAGCGCTCCAGGTTCCAGACGCGCTCGCCGGCCTTGAGCAGATCGGCCACCGTCGTCGGCGCGCCGGTGAAGGCGCTGAACTGCTCGGCAAAGTTGTCCAGGCTCTCGGCAAAGGTGCTGAACTTACACACATCCAGGCAGTCGGTCATGGTGTGGACGTTCTGGAAGATCACCGTCAGCTTGCCCTTGCCCTCCCAGGCCAGACGGTCCACCACCTCAGCCGGCCCCAGCACGTTGCCCACGATCTCGGCGGCCGGGGTGTAGGCGCGCAGGTGGCAGGCGCCACGGTTGCTGGTGGCATAGGCGATGCCCATCCCCTTGATGCCGCGCGGGTCGTAGGCCGGAATGGCCTGGCCCTTGACCGTCATGGCCATGTCGGGGTCGCCGAAGGCCACGGCTGCCCGATAGGTGCCCTCGCCCAACTGCCAGGCGAAGTCATCCTTGCGCTGCGCCGTGCGCTCGATCAGATCAGCCATGCGATCGACGTCGGCCCAGGCCAGCCCGTTGCCGTTGAGCAGCCCCTTCTCGCTGGCCTCCATGGTCATCGACAGGACATTGCCCATCTCGATGGTGTCCAGGCCCAGGCGGTTGCACTGAATGATCATGTAGCCCACGGCCTCGGTGTCGCCGGTGAAGCAGTTGGGCCCCAGCGCCCAGCCAGACTCGTATTCCCAGCTCTCACCCTTGACCTTCCACTGGCCCTCGACGATCTCGTATTCCTTCTTGCACGCCACCGGGCAGGCGTGGCAGGTGGGATCGTTGATCAGGATGTTCTCCTTGACATATTCGCCCGAAACCAGCTCGGCGGCGGCGAACGAGGTGCTCTGGGAGTTCTTGGCGGGCAGCGCGCCCACCGTGTTGACGATGTTCATCAGCACGTTGGTGCCGTAGACGCTCAGACCGCCCTTGCGCGGGGCCGTCACCACGTCAGGGTTCATGATCGAGGCCAGCGCCTTCTTGTCGGCCTCCTTGAAGGCGACGCGATCGGCCGGCTTGGGCTGGTCCTTCTTGTCGCCCTTGATGACGATGGCCTTGAGATTCTTGGAGCCCGCCACCGCGCCGGTGCCGCCGCGGCCCGAGGCCCGCTCGTTTTCGTTCATGATGTTGCCGAAGCGCACCAGGTTCTCGCCGGCCGGGCCAATGGCCATCACCGAGCAATCGGCGCCGCGATCGTTCTGCAAGGCCTTGATCGCGTCGTCGGTGTCCATGCCCCAATAGGCCGACGCGTCGTGGATGCTCACCTCGCCCCCTTCCACGTAGAGATAGACCGGGCTTTCGGCCTTGCCCTGGATCAGCAGGCCGTCAAAGCCGGACCACTTGAGCTTGGCCGCGGTCCAGCCGCCCATGTGGCTGTCGGTGACGGTGCCGGTCAGCGGCGACTTGGTCACCACCGCCAGCCGGCCGCTCATCTTGACCTCGGTGCCGGTCAGCGGGCCGGTCATGACGCACATCAGGTTGTCGGGGGAGAAGGGCTCCACCTCCGGCCCGTTGTCCAGCACATACTTGACGCCCAGGCCGCGGGCGCCGATGTACTTGCGCACATCCTCTTCGTTCAGCTTGCCATAGCTCACGTCGCCTGTGGTCAGGTTGATGTGGGCCAGTCGGTTGTTGTAGCCTGCAATCATGGGGCTCTCCTTGTGGGAACGATGCTGGCAGTGTAACGAACACCGCAACGGTTTTTAATATAGAGAGGCGATCGGGAAAACACAAGGACTGAAAGGCCTGGAAACAACTCTAGAACCATTTTAAAAATGGCTTTATCCCGCATCAAAAGCCATCATATTGAAGCCAAGCTCCTGATAACGCTTATTTTTTAGCACTGAAGCATTCTTGTGAGAAAAGTATCCTTTTTCATGGCTGTTCAGTTATGTACTGGATTTAGTTCCTGACCACTCGAAGCTAACCTTGAATCAGAAGGACGAACTGATCGTCAAGCGCATTGCGCGCCTGACTAAGATCAGTCACAACTCCAGCAGCTCCTACTTCGGAGGGTTAGTGAAGATGGCAAGGGGATAAGCTGGGCATCAGCCAAAGGGGTAGAACACTTCGCCATGATCCGCTCTTGTCTTGATACCCCTTGCATAAACTGGAGCACAACCTCATTGGCTTGCATGCCAAGAGCAAACCCCTCTGCGCCGGTTTTGGGCTCAAGCGTAACGATGTTACTAGGATTTGGTGAGCGCGGTATCTCAGGCGTAGGTCGGGGTGAAAGCGGCTCCAGGTTTGGCTGCCGGGCCACCGAGGCCCTGGTTATCGCTCCAGTAGGGCGACAGTTTGCGCAACTGGGCGATGATCGGCGGGGCTGTGGCGATGACGCGATCGACTTCTGCTTCCGTGTTGTAGCGCGACAGCGAGAAGCGGATGGTGCCGTGCGCCGCCGTGTAGGGAATGCCCATCGCGCGCATCACGTGCGAGGGTTCCAGCGAGCCGGAGGTACAGGCCGATCCCGAACTGCCGGCGATCCCCATTTTGTTCATCAACAACAGGATGGCTTCACCCTCGATATATTCAAAAGCGATATTGCTGGTGTTGGGCAGACGGTTGCTGACATCGCCGGTCGGGAAGCAGTGACTGATCTGGCTCAGCAGGCCGATTTCCAGCTTGTCGCGCAGACGCTTGACCGTGGTGTTTTCCTCTTCCATGTGTTGCATGGC
>JACSRL010000036.1 GCA_014879765.1 Anaerolinea sp.
GCCCGTTGCCACGTTGATCACGAGGGCGTCACGCCCGTTGCCACGCTGATCACGAGGGCGTCACGCCCGGTTTTGCGCGGCGGAACGGCCAGAAAAACAACACCACCGCCGCCGCCAGGCTCAGCGCCGAGACCAGCGCGCCGGCCGTGCGCACCGGAGTCGTGCCGTGGCGAATGGCCACCTGGTGCTGGCCGGCCGGCACCTCCACTGCGATCAGGCCAAAGGGCGCCTGCGTGCGATGCGGCACACGCTGGCCATCGATTGTAGCACGCCAGCCGGGAAAATCATAGGTGCGGAACAACACGACTGCCGGGCCCGCGGCGTTCACCTGGGCGCGCACCGATGCGCCGCGCACGTCGATGTCGCTCACCGTGGCCTGGCCGGCCAGCGTCACCACCTTCTCCAGCGGCTGGCCAGCCAGGTACTGGGCCACCAACGGCGTGTCGGTGACCGCCTGCTGGGTGTAGACCGTGCGGCCGATCATCTCCGGGTAGGTGGTCTCGAAGCGGATGATGGAGCGCGCGCTCTCGTCGATAGGCTCGATGGCGGTGTATTGCGGCAGGGTGAAGGCCAGGCTGGCCAGCACGGCCGTCAGGGCCAGGATCGACGCAGCCGGCGCCTGGGCGCGGCGGGCAGCGATCTCCGGCGGCGCATCACTGGCCGGCCAGAGCAGGCTGGCCACGGCCGCGCCGCCCAGAATGGCCAGCCCCAGGCTGGCGATGCCCAGCAGCCGCCAGGGAAACTGGATCAGCGCGGCCGGCCCGACGGCATCCCACAACGGCTGGGCCAGCGGCAGCAGCGCGGCCAGGCTGGCCAGGGTGGCGGCCAGGAAAAAGCCGGTGACGCCCCGCTGCGGCCGGCCGCGGCGCAGCCCCACCACCGCCGCGGTCAGCGCCAGCGTCACGCCCACGATGCCCAACTGAAAGCTCAGGCCATCGTTGGGCCCAGCCAGGTCGTCGGAATAGCCATAGCCCCAGAAGGGGTCCAGCAGTTGGCTCAGGTAGACGAAATGGCCGCGGTAGCCGTAGCTGCCCTGCACCCACTGCTCCTGGAGAATGTAGCGCTGCTCCAGCAGCATGGGCAACAAGAAGATCGCGGCCAGTCCCACGGCCAGCAGCCCGCCGGCCGCGATGTGCAGCGCGCGGTCTCGCAGATCGGCCCAGGCCCAGCCCACCTGTCGGCCCCGCCGCAGCCAGGCAAAGAGCAGATAGGCCAGCAACAGCGGCGTGAAGAGCAGGATCGTGCCGGTGTGAGTCAGCAGCAGGCCGGCGTAGGCCAGCGCGGCCAGCGCCACCGCTCTCCCCTTCTCCCTCCCTCTCCCTGGGGGAGAGGGCCGGGGTGAGGGAAAAACCACCCGGTCGAACGCCAGCAGCACCCAGGGAAACCAAGCCAGCGCGCTGAACTCGGCAAAGGCGGCCCGCACGTAGATGGTCAACAGATGGTAAGGGGCATAGACGTAGAGCAGGCCGCCCACCAGCGCCGCAGCCCGGCCGGCCGGCCCGCGGCCAAACCAGCGTCGCAGCAGCAGGAACATGCCCCAGCCGCCGAAAAGAAAGCCCAGCGCCCAGGCCGCCTTGACCGCCGCGGTGAAGCCCAGCCCCAGCAGATGAAAGCCCTCGGCCACATAGTAGGCCAGCGGCGCATAGAGCAGCCAGAGCGGATAGCCGTAGCCCAGCGCGTGATCGGGCCCCCAGCGCGGCCAGAGCGCGCCATCGCGGATTGCCTTGTCGAACTCCACCAGAAAGAAGACCGAGTGATCCGCGTCGTGCGCGTCGAAGAAATAGCCGGGGCTGGCCAGCGGCGCCAACGCAAAGGCGCACAGCACGAAGAGCAGGATCAGTTCACGGTCGAAGTGGTGGCGGATGCGGGTCATGGCGGGTGCGTGTTGCGTGAAACGTGAAACGTGACCGGAATTGCGGGAAGGGTCTCTGGGTTGCGGGAGGCGTGAGACGTGAAACGTGAAACGTGATCGGAATTGCGGGAAGGGTTTCTGGGTTGCGGGAGGCGTGAAACGTGAGACGTGAAACGTGACCGGAATTGCGGGAAGGGTCTCTGGGTTGCGGGAGGCGTGAAACGTGAAACGTGACCGGAATTGCGGAAGGCTTTTCCGGGTTACGGGTTACGAGTTACGAGTTACGAGTTACGGGTTACGAGTTACGGGTCACTGGCCGCATAACGAGTGAAACATGCTCAGAAAAACACCCGCAAACACACACTTCACGTTTCACGTTTCACGGTTCACGTCTGCCCTAAACACTCGGCCGCCACCTCGTGCGCCACGGCGCGCCAGCGGCCCCAGTAGCCGCGTTCGCCGGGGATGCTGCGCAGCGTGGCGGCGATGGCCGGCAGCTCGGCCGGCGCGCAGTCGCGGAAGGCCACCGCCTCGCCGTCGTTGGCGTGGAGCTGGCCGCCGGTCTCGTGCAGATGGAAAAGATAGGAGACAAAGGGCAGGCGGATGGCGTCGAAATGCAGCGTGTACTCGATCACCGCCAGAAAGCGCTGCACGGTCACCTCCAGCCCGGTCTCTTCGGTGGTCTCACGCAGCGCCGCGGCCAGCACCGGCTCGACCAGGTTGACGCCGCCGGTGGGCAGACGAAAGTGCTCGGCCGCGTAATGCGCCTTGCGGTGCAACAACAGCGCGCCGTTGGGCCGCTGGATGAGCAACACCACCTCGCCGCGCCGGTCGCTGGCGCGCATGAAGCGGGTCACGAACAGCTCTTCGCCGATCTCGCACTCCACATGGCGGCGCAGCGGCTGGCCGAATTGGGCGGCGATGGCATTGATTTCGGTTTCGTCGAGCATGAGAATGTGGCGTGAAACGTGAAACGTGAAACGTGAAACGTGAAACGTGACCGGAATTGCGGAAGGCTTTTCCGGGTTACGGGTTACGAGTTACGGGTTACGAGTTACGAGTTACGAGTTACGAGTTACGGGTTACTCGTTACGGACTGCATGACAAACAAAGCATGTCAAAAAAACACTCGCAAACACGCACTTCACTCGTCACGTTTCACGCATCACGTTTCACCTCCTCTGCCAGCGCCAGAACACCAGTGCCAGCAGCGCTGCAGCCAGGAACAGCGCCAGCCCCACGGCCGTCACCGCCTTGCCCAGGGTGCGCACCGGCGTGTCCTCGAAGCGCAAGAGGATAGTGTACTCGCCTTCGGGCACGGGCACGACGATGCGCGCCAGCGGGCCATCCTCCCGGCGCAGCGGCAGCTCGCTGACGATGGGCCCGGTCTCGCCGCCCAGCAGATAGACCCGCCAGCCGGGGAACCAGGCGATGTTGAAGACGATCTCCTGGCCAGGCGCGCCGGCATGCACCCACAGACGCTCATGCGCCGCGCCCAGTTCCTGGCTCCACACCGCCAGCGTCTCGCTCTGCGGCATCAGCCGGTAGTCCACTTTGCTGGTCACCGCGGCCAGTTGGCGGGCGATGGCCGCGTCGATCTCGGCCTTGCTGGCGTCGGGCGCCAGGGAGGGGCTATCGGCCTGCACGTAAAGCTCGGCCATGTCCGACCACAGCGGCCGCTGGCTGAGATCGACCCACTGCGGCGCGCCGGTCATCTCGTTGCTGCTCTGCTGAAAACGCATCAGCGCGGCCGGGCTGGCCGGCCCCTGTTGCGGCGTGGGATCGATGGTCTCGACCCGCAGGTAGGGATAGCTGCCCAGGATCAACAGCAGCGCCAGCAGCAGGGTGGCCAGGTTGAGCGTGTTGTTGGCCGGCGCGCCGGGCTGGCGCAGCCCGCGGCCGGTCGGGCCAAGCTGTTCCTCCGGATACAGAGTGCGGCTGAGCCGGCCGCCCAGCAGGGCTGTGCTGCCGGCCAGCACAGCCAGCGGCAGCGCCGCGATCATCAGCCAGCGCCAGGGGAACTGGGCAAAGCTGACAAAGCCCACGTGGCGCCAGGCCCAAGTGGAGATGGGCAGCATCAGGAAGATGGCCAGCAGCAGCCAGGCCAGCAGCAGCCACAGCTCCCGCCGCCGGCCGGCCGGCAGCGCCCGCAGCCCGACCAGCGCCAGCATGGCCAGCGCCAACGGCGCCGCGCCCAGTTGGAAGCTCAACGCGCCCTGCTGCACGTCGTCCGGCCCCGGCTGGCTGATGCCAAAGCCCCAGCCCGGCTCGAATAGCTGGTGCGGGTAGACGAAGTGCAGCTCCGGGTCGTAGTAGCCGCCATACCACTGATCCTGGTTGACCAGGCTGCCCTCGCTCAGCGCCGGCATCCAGAAGAAGGCGCTGAGCAGCAGGCCCAGCAGCAGGCCCGCGGCCGGCGCAAAGGCGATCCGGATCCCGTTGGCGATCAGAGGGAAGAACGATTCCCTGGACAGCCGGCGCAGCGGCTGCTCCTCGTCGATGCGGTTGAGCAGCAGCACCAGGCAATAGAGCGCCAGCAGCGGCGTGAAGATCAGCGCCACCAGGTTACTGGTGAGCATCAGGCCGGCGTAGGAGAGGGCGGCGGCCAGGAGGGGGGGGAGCGGTGAACGGTGAACGGTGAACGGTGAAGGATGAAGGGGCCGGGTTGCCTGGAAGGCGGCGCGGATGGCCCAGAGGATCAGCGGCAGCCACATCAGCGCGACATACTCGGCCAGGCTGGCGCGCACGTAGATCTCCACCAGGCGATATGGCAGGAAGACATAGGCCACGGCCGCGACCAGGCCGGCGTTGCGCCCCAGCCAGGCGCGCACATAGCCGTACATGGCCAGCCCGGAGGCGATGATCGCGCCCGCGAACAACAACTCCACGGCCTGGGTGTAGCCGACGCCCAAGAAACCCACCAGGATCGCGCCCAGAAACGAGGTGAAGGGCCCGTAGATCAGGAAAAAGGGATAGCCATAGCCCCAGGAGAAATCGGGCGACCAGCGGGCCAGCCAGTCGCCCCCCTGGAT
>JACSRL010000157.1 GCA_014879765.1 Anaerolinea sp.
CATGTGGATTGAGTAGGCTGCCGTATCGAAATCACGTGTTCGCACCCGCCGGCGACACAGTTACAACCGCCGTATCGAAACCAGCGGTAGGCAAGACGGCGGCGCTGTCGCGCCAGATCTCAGCCGGCCAGCCGCTCGGCCACGCGCAGCTTGGCGCTGCGGCTGCGCGGGTTGCGGGCGATCTCCTCGGCCGAAGGGCCAACCGGCTTGCGGGTGATCAGCCGCAGCATCGCCACATGGCCGCATTGACAGATCAGTATCTCCGGCGGGCAGAGGCAGTCTTGCGCCTCGCGCTGCATGAACTGCTTGACCATGCGATCCTCCAGCGAATGGAAGGAGATCACGGCCAGCCGGCCGCCGGGCCGCAGCAGAGCCGCCGCCTGGGGCAGCACCTCCTGCAACGCGCCCAATTCGTCGTTGACCGCGATGCGCAGCGCCTGGAAGGTCTTGGTGGCCGGATGGATCCGTCCACGCCGGCCCACAGCTCGCTCAATCACCCGCGCCAGATGAGCGGCGCCCTCGACCGGTCGCGCCTGTACGATGGCCCGCGCGATCCGGCGCGAGAGATGCTCCTCGCCGTAGGCGTAAATAAGATCGGCCAGCTCGCCTTCGGGCAGTGTGTTGGCCAGATCGGCGGCGCTCAGCGGCTGCGCGGGGTCGAAGCGCATGTCCAGCGGCCCATCGGCCATCAGGGCGAAGCCCCGGTCTTCCAGCTCCAACTGATCGCTGCTCAGGCCCAGATCCAGCAGGATGCCGTCCACCTGGTCGAAGCCGGCCTGCTGCGCTGCGGCGGTGATGTGGCGGAAATTGTTTTGCAGCACCAGCGAGCGGTCGCCAAAGGGGCGCAGGCGTTGCTGCACTCGCCGCACGGCGTTGGGGTCGGCATCCAGGCTGAGGACCTGGCCGCCGGCGGCCAGCAGCGCCTCAGAATGGCCGCCGCCGCCGGCCGTTCCGTCGATGTAGCGACCGCCTGGCTTGGGCGCCAGCAGGGTGAGCACCTCCTGCGCCAGAACCGGGCGGTGGACTGTGCCGGCGACGGTGGTCGGCGTGTCGGGCGAATCAATGGAAGTGGGGCTCACCCTCATGGGGCCGCTCCCAGGCTAGACGTTCAGGCTGGCGAAGAAGTCGGCGTCGTCCAGCTCGGCGCGCAGCGCCTGATCCTGGTTGCGCCAACTTTCAGGATTCCAGAGCTCCAGGTAGTTGTCCATGCCGGCGATCAGCACCTTGTCGTCGATGCTGGCCACCTCGCGCAGCCATTGGGGAACCACGATCCGCCGCTGGCGATCAGGCTCGGCCGCATGGGCCTGGGAGAAGAGCCAGCGCCGCAGCTTGCGCGTGCGCGAGTCGGTCAGTGATTGCTCGCGCAGCCGATTGCCCAGACGCTCGAACTCCTCGCGCGGAAAGAGATAGAGGCAATCCTCCATGCCGCGGGTCAGGACAACGCCGGTCGCCAGCTCTGCGCCATATTCGGCGGGCAGCGTCAGCCGTCCTTTGCTGTCTAGCGTGTGTTCGTACTGGCCGATGAGCATGGATGCACCTGGATCAATTCAACCTGGCTAACCCACTGGGGCGCTCGAAACAGAACAAGCGTTCGGTTGGCTGTCCCACTGGATGGCTAGAACAGGGGTAGAAGCAGGAGTGATCTCCCACTTTAACCCACTTTGTCCCACATGCGTCATCATATCACCCTTCTGGGGATTTGACAAGATGTTTGGAGCGGAAGAAGCGGGTTAATCGTGGAATTTTAAGGTAATTGTAATGTTTGCAACGGCTTGGGCCAGGCGAATCGTTGGTGTCCATACTTGACACGAACACGCCCGCATGGTAGTATTGGCTGTTGCGGTGCGCACAGAGAAAGAACAGGGTTGCCATCTTTGCCGAAAAGATGGCAACCCTGTTCCACGCACCGAATCGTGACCAAGGGCCGCATTATCCCGCACCATTGCCCCAATTGCCTGTCAAGCTCCCATCGATCCTGCATGGGTGGCTAGGGTAGGCTATTGCCTGGGCTTTTGGCGCGTTAGCGGGCCGAACACAGCAAAGCCAGGACATCGTCGTTAAGTTGACTTGCAGGCATGGCCTGGCTTTTTAGTCTGCCAAAGCCAGGCACGTTTAGCACACTGGGCTCGATGGTCGGGTCCAGCCCAGGATCACGGAGGTACGACCTTGACTTCCAACGCTCAGATTCAGCGCAAGAGCTACGCTCGCATTCCCAATGTGTTGCCGTTGCCGCGGCTCACCGAGATCCAGCTCAACTCCTTCGAGTGGTTCAAGGGCGAGGGGCTGCGTGAGCTCTTCGATGAGATCTCGCCCATCGTCAGTTTCAACCACAACCTGGAGTTGCACTTTGGCAAGTTCTGGTTTGGCGAGTCCAAGTATTCGGAGCAGGAGTGTCGCGAGCGCGACATGACCTTTGCTGCGCCGCTGTGGGTGCGGGTGCAGCTACGCAACCGCGACACCGGCGAGATGAGCGAGTCTGACGTCTTCACCGGCGATTTCCCCCTGATGACCGAGGCCGGCACCTTCATTATTAACGGCGCCGAGCGCGTGGTGGTCAGCCAGCTCATTCGCTCGCCGGGCGTCTATTTCACCGTCGACGAGGATCGCACCACCGGCCGCGAGCTGTGCATGGCCAAGCTGATCCCCAGCCGCGGCGCCTGGCTGGAGTTCGAGACCTCGCGCCGCGATCTGATCTCGGTCAAGGTGGATCGCAAGCGCAAGCTGCCGGTGACCACGCTGCTGCGCGCCATCGGCTATGCCAACGACGATGAGATCTTCGAGCTCTTCCAGGATGTGGACACCATCCCCGATCACCCCTACCTGGCAGCTACCATTGAAAAAGAGCCGATGAACACCCGCACGCGCGAGGATGCGCTGCTGGAGTTCTACAAGAAGCTGCGCCCCGGCGATCCCCCCACCCTGGACAACGCCGAGAAGTTCATGCACAACCTGCTCTTCGAGCCGCGGCGCTACGACCTGGGCAAGGTGGGCCGCTACAAGCTCAACCGGCGGCTGGAGCTTAACCATATCCCGATTTCCCAGCGAACGCTGACCAACGAAGACCTGATCAGCGTGATCAAGCGCATGATCCGCATCAACAACGGTGTGGATTCGGCCGACGACATCGACCACCTGGGCAATCGCCGGGTCAAGACGGTGGGCGAGCTGATCCAGAACCAGTTGCGCATTGGCCTGCTGCGCATGGAGCGAGTGGTGCGCGAGCGCATGTCGATTCGCGACCCAGAGCAGATCACCCCGCTGTCGCTGATCAATATCCGGCCTGTGGTGGCGGCCACGCGCGAGTTCTTCGGCGGCAGCCAGCTCAGCCAGTTCATGGACCAGACCAATCCGCTGGCCGAGCTGACCCACAAGCGTCGCCTGAGTGCGCTGGGGCCGGGCGGCCTGCGCCGCGAGCGCGCCGGCTTCGACGTGCGCGACGTACACCACAGCCACTACGGGCGCATCTGCCCCATCGAGACGCCGGAAGGCCCCAACATTGGCCTGATGGGCTCGTTGGCCTCCTACGGCCGGGTGAACGAGTATGGCTTCATCGAGACGCCCTACCGCAAGGTGATCCATGAGGTCGATCTGTTGGCCCCTGAGATCGTCGGTTCGACCCTGGCGGAGCCCATCATCGAGCCGACCAGCCGTGAGATGGTGGTTCCCACCGGCACCGTGCTGGACGCCGAGACCATCGAGCTGGTGAATCAGAGCCTGCCCGAGGGTGCGCCGCGCGTTTTCAAGGTGCTGCCGCGCGCTGTCACCGGCGTCTCCTTCCTGACCGCCGACGAGGAGGACCGGCATTCCATCGCCCAGGCCAGCGCGGCCCTGGATGAGCACGGTCAGTTCCGGGAGGGCCGGGTCTCGGCCCGGCGCAGCCAGGATTTCCTCTTCGAAACGCCGGCGCGCGTCGACTACATGGACGTGTCGCCGCAGCAGATCGTCAGCGTGTCGGCTTCGTTGATCCCCTTCCTGGAGCACGACGACGCCAACCGCGCGCTGATGGGCTCCAACATGCAGCGCCAGGCTGTGCCGTTGATCAAGCCGGAGGCGCCCATCGTCGGCACCGGCATGGAAACGCGCGCCGCGCGCGATAGTGGCCAGGTGGTGTTGGCGCTGCACGCCGGCGAGGTGCTCAGCGCCACCGGCTCTGAGATCTTCGTGCTGGAGGAAGATGGCACCCGCCGCCGCTACCCCTTGCGCAAATTCAACCGCTCCAATCAATCAACCTGCATCGACCAGCGGCCGGCTGTGTTCAAGGGCGATATCGTCGGGGCCGGCGATGTGCTGGCCGATTCCAGCTCCACCGAACGCGGCGAGCTGGCCCTGGGCCAGAACGTGGTGGTCGCCTTCCTGAGCTGGGAAGGGGGCAACTACGAGGACGCGATTTTGATCTCCGAGCGCGTGGTGCAGGAGGATCGCTTCAGCTCGATCCATATCGAGAAGCATGAGACCGAGGCCCGCGATACCAAGCTGGGGCCAGAGGAGATCACGCGCGACATCCCCAACGTGGGCGAGGACGCGCTGAAGGACCTGGACGAGGAAGGGATCATCCGCATCGGCGCGGAGGTCGGCCCGGGCGACATCCTGGTGGGCAAGATCACCCCCAAGGGTGAGACCGAGCTGACCCCTGAGGAGAAGCTGCTGCGGGCGATCTTCGGCGAGAAGGCGCGGGAGGTCAAGGATTCCAGCCTGCGCCTGCCGCACGGCGAGAAGGGCAAGGTGGTGGACATCAAGGTCTTCAACCGCGACGATCATCGCGACCTGCCCTCCGGCGTGGAGAAGATGGTGCGGGTGATGGTGGCCCAGCGCCGCAAGATCACCGAGGGAGACAAGATGGCCGGCCGGCATGGCAACAAGGGCGTCATCTCCAAGGTGGT
>JACSRL010000034.1 GCA_014879765.1 Anaerolinea sp.
AGATGTGTATAAGAGACAGGCGCCCACCCTGGCCCCCCTCGCGGCCTCCTGCATCCATCTGACCGCCGACGGCGCGCCGGGCGCCAGCTTCGTCGGCGGCCGCATCGCCGAACGCTGCTTCGTCTTTCCCGGCAACGCCGGCGCGGTGGTCTCTATTCAACTGACCACGCTGACCGAGGCCGCGCTCCCCGGCATGGAGCTGCGCCGGCCAGACGGCCAGGTGGTGGCCCGCAGCATCACCGGCGTCATCACGGATCAGACCCTCGACCAGGACGGCGCCTACACCGTGGTCGTCAGCGGCGCTGACATGGCGCGTCCAGTGCGCGTCCAGGTGGCAGTCACCGCCGAGCAGACCATCGATTCGTCAGCCGGCGGTGCGAGGATGGCTGCCTTGTGCGGCGGGCTGTTGACACCAGACGAGATAGCCACCGGCATGACGCCCTATCCCGGCGAAGATTGCCGCTTCACCTTCTTCGGAAAGGAGGGCCAGGCGGTGGCGCTGCGCATGGAGCACATGAGCCCCGATCTGACGCCGCACCTCACCCTCATCGCCCCCGACGGCACGCTTCTGGACACCGGCCACCTGCTGAACGAGGCCACCAGCTACGTCAGTGCGCTCAATCTGCCGGCCACCGGCATCTACACCGCGCTGGCTGGCTCCGTCGACGACCAGTCGGCCGGCGCATTCAGGCTGACCCTGTTGGCGCTGCAAGCGGCCCAATGCGGCGGCGGGCTGTCATTAGGTCCACTGACCGAGCTGGCGCTGCCGGCCGATGACAAGGCCTGCGAGCTGTGGCTGGAGGTGTCTGAAGCCAATCTGCTGTCGGCCAGCGTGACCGGCTTCGACGGCGCGCAGGGGCTGAGCTGGCAGTTGATCGGCCCTGACGGCGGGGTGGTGGCGTCCAACCAGGACGCGACATGGCTGGCCAGCAGCGCTGGCCAGTACCTGCTGCGCCTCGAGCCGGCGTCCAGCCGGGGCGGGCGGGCGCTGATCCAGATCACGCCGCCGCTTTTCGTGCCGCACATCGTCACGCTGGCCTGCGGCGCCAATCTGGTCTACGGCCAAAGCCCCGGGGCGATCCCGCAGGTGCTGCGCGAGGCCGGCGACCGCTGCCTGTTCAACTTCACCGGCAAACAGGGCGATCTGGTCTGGGTTGCCGTCTCCAGGGCCTACAGCGGCACAGATTTCGAGCCGGTGGTCGAGCTGATGGCGCCTGGCGCCACAGCGGCCAGCACGCCTGAGGCCAGCGGCGTCAGCGGCCAGGTTCCCGGCATGACGGCGCTGCGCGATCACCCGCTGGCGCGCAACGGGCGCTACACCGTGCGGGTCAGCGACTACGACAACGACGACACGGGCAGCTTCTACATCATGGTGTGGAAGCGCACCCCTGTGAACTAGGAGCACACCGACCTTGGCATCGTCGCAACCCGATCTCGAAATCACCCTCCAGCGCCGCGATGGCGAGGCCTACGGCCTGGAGATGCGCTTCAGCGCCCCGGACAGCGAGGTGGATCGCGCCTTCGCCGGCCAGACGCCGGTGCGCTTCGACGGGGCCGAGCTGCGCCAGGCCGCGGGCGACGCCGCGGCCTACGGCGTCGCCCTGGGCGGCCGCCTGCTGGCCGATGCCGCCGCGCGCAGCTTCTTCGATCAGGCTGTGGCCGTCAGCCAGACCCTGGGCCAGCCGCTGCGCATCCGCCTGGCCATCGGCGCCAGCGCGCCGGAGCTGCACAGCCTGCGCTGGGAGACGCTGCGCCTGCCCGGCGCGCCCTCGCCGCTGCTGACCGACGAGACACTGCGCTTCTCCCGCTATCTGAGCAGCCTGGACTGGCGGGCGGTGACCCTGCGGCCGGAGGGGGAGCTGGCCGCGCTGGTGGTGGCTGCTGATCCCAGCGACCTGGCCCGTTTCCAGCTCAGCCCGGTGGACGCCGCGGCAGAGGTGGCTGCGGCGCGGGCCGGCCTGGGCCCCATCCAGACCGACGCGCTGGCCACGCGCGGCCAGGTGACGCTGGCCAATCTGGCCCAGCGGCTGCGCGAGAACTACGATATCCTCTACATCGTCGCCCACGGCCTGCTGGTGGACGGCGAGCCGTGGCTCTACCTGGAAAAGGAGGATGGCACGACCGACCGCGTGCCGGGCAGCGAGCTGGCCACCCGCATCCGCGAGGCGCAGCAGCGGCCGCGGCTGGTGGTGCTGGCCTCCTGCCAGAGCGCGGGCACAGGCGCTGATCCGACCACCGACACGGCCGACGCGCTGACCGCGCTGGGGCCGCGGCTGGCCGAGGCCGGCGCACCGGCCGTGATCGCCATGCAGGGCAACATCTCGGTGGAGACGGTTAGCCAATTCATGCCGGTGCTGTTTCAGGAGCTGCGTCGCGACGGAGTGGTGGACCGGGCGGTGGCTGCGGCGCGCGGCGCGGTGCGGGAGCGGCCCGACTGGTGGATGCCGGCGCTGTTCATGCGTCTGCGCAGCGGCCGGATCAGCTACAAGCCGGGCTTCGGCGACGACCTGCAGGCGCTGCGCAAGTGGCCCGCCCTGGTCAACAACATCAAGAGTGGCCGCTGTACGCCGATCCTGGGGCCTGGTACCAGCGAATGGCTTTTCGGCTCGCGGCGGGAGATCGCCGAACGCTGGGCCGAGACCTTCGACTTTCCCATGAGCGCCAGCGGCCGGGAAAGCCTGCCGCAGGTGGCGCAATACGTGGCGGTGGACCAGGACGTCCACTTCATGCGCGACCAACTGGTAGCCTATCTGCGCCAGGAGACGCTGCGCTGCCTGGGCGATGCGGCGTCGGCTGAGCTGCAAAACGCCTCGCTGGATGAGCTGATCAGCGCGGCCGGCAAGCAGCACGCGGCTCAGCACGAGCACGAGGCCTACCGCGTGCTGGCCAGCCTGCCGCTGCCCATCTACATCACCACCCACCCCGGCAACCTGTTGGGCGATGCCTTGCGCGCCGCGGACCGAGAGCCGGTGATCGAGATCTGCCGCTGGAGCGCGGAGCTGACCGGGCTGTCGTCGATCTACGACCGCGAGCCGGACTATCGGCCCACGCCGCAGCGGCCGCTGGTCTACCACCTCTTTGGCCGGCTGAACGAGCCAGACTCGGTGGTGTTGACCGAGGACGACTATTTCGACTACCTGATCGGCGTCACCAGCAACAACGACCTGATCCCGCCGGTGGTGCGGCGGGCGCTGACCGACACCGCGCTGCTTTTCCTGGGCTTCAACCTGGACGAATGGGATTTCCGTGTGCTCTTCCGCAGCATCATGCAGCGCGAGGGGCGCAGCCGGCGCGACCGCTACGCCCACATCGCCGCGCAGATCGACCCGGAGCAGGGGCAGATCCTGGAGCCGGAGGGCGCGCGGCGCTATCTGGAGGAATACTTCGGCGACGCGGACATCAGCATCTTCTGGGGCAGCGTGGACGACTTCGCCGGCGAGCTGGCCGGGCGCTGGAAGAAGGGCGCGTGACAGATTGTGAGTGGACAATGCATCAGTTTCATCAACCCCACAGCAAGGAGCATCCATGAACCACAAATACGGCTTTCACTGCAACCGCACCGGCGATGATATCCTGCGCGCGTTCCGGCGCATCAAACCGGCCGTGGTCAAAGTTCTTGATCCCAACGTCGATTTCCTGACCAACCTGCGCAAGATACGTCCCGATGTCTTCATCATCGCCCGCATCGTGGTGGCGCTGGAGCAGCAGAATCGCTTTGCCGATGACCCGGTGGGCGAGGGCCGCGCCTTCGCCGATCGCGTCCTGGGCATGGAGGCCAGCAGAACCACCTTCCAGGGCCGGCCGCTGCTGGACGCCTGGGAGTCGTACAACGAGGTCTTCCCCGAGAGCACGGCGCCCGATGTGATGCGCAAATACGACGATTTCCAGGTCGCCTTTGGCCAGAAGATCAAGGCGGCCGGCCTAGAGCCGGTGGGCATGAACTTCGCCACCGGCAACATGTTGGCCCAGCATTTCCTGGACTATTTCCCCGGCACCCTGGAGACCTACACCTATCTTGGTTTCCATGAATATGACTGGCCCACCATGTGGCGGCTGCACGAGGAGAACATCCGCGAGAAGAACGAAGGGGGCATGTGGCTGACGCTGCGCTATCGGCGGGTCATGCCGGAGGTGCGCCGCGTCTACGGCAACAAGCACATCGCGCTCATGACCGAATGCGGCATGACTCAGGGGGTCATACCGGGAAAGGATGATATCGGCTGGCTGGCCGAGCCGCCGGTGTCGGAGCAGCAGTACTGGGACTCGCTGATGTGGTACAACAACGAGTTGATGAAGGACAGCTATGTCAAGGCTGGCCTGCTGTACGTGGTGGGCGCGGCCGGCGGCTGGCCCAAGTGGGAGAGCTTCGAACACCTGGGCGGCATCATCGACCGGCTGGAGGCCTATCAGAACAGCGCGCCGCCGGTGACGCCGGTGACGCCGACGCCCATCGTTTCACCTCAGCCGCCGGCGGCCACGCTGCAATCGACGCTGCTGGCGGAGGCGGCCCGCCGCCAGGTGATCGAGCTGAATCCCAATGCAGCGCTGCAGAAACAGATCTTCGCCGATGGCTTTGTGCCCACATCGCCGGAGTTCGAGGTGACGTTTGACAACGGCCGCTATGTGGGGCAGCGCGCCGAGCACCTGACCAGCGGGGAGGTGCGGGTCTACTATGTGCGCAGCGGCGCATGGGATCAGGTGGCCTATCATAGGCGCACGTCTGGGGACGCGATGATGGCGGTGTAGAGCGGGACAGGCTCGGTCGGAGACCGGCCTGAGCGGCGGGGGTGGTGGTGAGGCAGGCTCGGTCGGAGACCGGCCTGAGCGGCGGGGG
>JACSRL010000362.1 GCA_014879765.1 Anaerolinea sp.
GTCTGCGCAACGGCCTTTCATGGCGCCATGATCTTGGTCTGTGAGACAAAAACCCGGTTTCTAATGCCAACTGAGCAGTTACCCCAAAATAACATGGCGGGTTGGCTCGGGCGGCCCCGTCCGGGGTGCTGCGCAAAGACCGGCCAGAGCACGAAGTAAAATTCGGACGGTTACACGGGGCAGAGGATCGAGACTGGCACGGGTTTGTACGATTACGGGGCGCGGTGGTATGATCCCAAGCCAGGATCGTTCCTCAGCGCGGACAGTATCGTGCTGGCGCCGTTGGCGCCGCAGTCGCTCAACAGGTGCGCCTGCGTTGATGGAAGTTCTACGCACTACATTTCGCAGTGATTGCGCAAGATCAACAAGGAGCGAAAATTGTTTGAAAAACTAATCGGCATCGACCTGGGCACGGTCAATGTCATCGTCTATATGAGCGGCAAGGGCATCGTGCTGCAAGAGCCCTCGGTGGTGGCCATTTCCACCCGTGACAACAAGATCGTGGCCGTGGGCCAGGAAGCGCGCGACATGCTGGGCCGCACCCCGGAGAGCATCGAGGTGGCGCGGCCGCTGCGCTCCGGCGTGGTGGCCGATTTCGTGGTCACCGAGGCCATGTTGCGCTACTTCATCCGCCGCACCATCGGGCGCAACCCGCTGCTGCGGCCGCGGGTGATGATCAGCACCCCGCGCGGCGTCACCAGCGTCGAGAGCCGGGCGGTCAAGGACGCGGCCGAGCAGGCCGGCGCCAAAGAGGCTTATCTTATCCCTGAGCCGCTGGCCTCGGCCTACGGCGCCGGCCTGCCCATCGGCACCCCCACCGGCAACATGGTGGTGGACATGGGCGGCGGCACCACCGAGGCGGCCGTGATCTCCATGTACGACATCGTGGTCTGGAGCAGCGTGCGGGTGGGCGGCAACCGCGTCGACGACGCCATCGTCAACTATGTGCGCAAGAAATACAATCTGCTGATCGGCGAACAGACCGCAGAGGAGATCAAGATCAAGATCGGCTCCGCCCTGCCGCTGGAGGAAGACCTGAAGCTGGAGGTGCGCGGCCGCGACCAGGTGGCTGGCCTGCCCCGCACCATCGAGATCAGCTCCGAAGAGGTGACCGAGGCCATCGCCGAGCCGCTGGCCGCCATCGTCAACACGGTCAAGCAGACGCTGGAGAAGACGCCGCCGGAGCTGGCGGCCGACATCATCGACCGCGGCATGGTGCTCAGCGGCGGCGGTTCAATGCTGCGCAACATCGACGAGCTGCTGACCCGCGAGACCGGCGTGCCCTGCTATGTGGCCGAGAACCCCCTGGCCTGCGTGGCCATCGGCGCGGGCAAGGCGCTGGAGAACTACGCCGTCATGCACCGGAGCCTGCCCGAGAGCTAAATCAGCCGCCGGGCCAAACCGTCAGATTCCGTGGCCGCCTGCCGTTTTCGACCGGACAGGCGGCCACACGCTTTTTTTCACGACACCATGATCACCTTCAGCCTGAGAAGCAACCAGGGGCCGGTACCCGCGGCGTTGCGCTCTAACTTCACTCATCTCTATTGGGACATCGCCTGGTTCGGCGTGCTCAGCGGCAGCGCCATCTCCTTCCTGACCGTCTATGCCACCCGCCTGGGCGGCAACGCGTTTCAGATCGGCCTGCTCACGGCCGGCCCGGCCATCGTCAACCTGATCGCCACCCTGCCCACCGGCCGCTGGCTGGAGACGCGCCCCATCGGGCCGGCCGTCTTCTGGTCCGCGGCCTTCCATCGCATTTTCTACCTGCTCTGGGTGATCATGCCCTGGCTGTTGCTGCCCAAGCTGGAAATCTGGGCCTACATCCTGGTGACGCTGCTGATGAGCATCCCCGGCACCGGTCTGGCCGTCGGTTTCAACGCGCTCTTTGCCGACGCGGTGCCGCCGGAATGGCGGCCCCACGTGACCGGCGTGCGCAATGCCCTCTTGTCGGTGACTTTCATCATCACCAGCCTGGCCTGTGGCGTGATCCTGGAGACCATGCCCTTTCCCCTGAGCTACCAGGTGGTCTTTGCCATCGGCGCGCTGGGCGCGGCGGCCAGCACAGCCCATCTGCTTTTCGTCCGGCCGCTCTCCGATGGCAGGAAGCAGCCCAGCGCCCGCTGGTATCGCCTGGGCGATCTGGCCTCGCCCGGCCGCATCCAGGGCGTCACCGATCAGGGGCGCAGCGCCATCGGGCTGCGCTTTCTGACCCGCAGCGGCGGCAAGAATCTGCTGCGCCTGGAGATTCTGCGCGGGCCGTATGGGATTGTTCTGGCCGGCCTCTTCGCCTTCCACGTGGCGCAGTATCTGGCCATCCCTCTCTTTCCCATCGTCTGGGTCAACCATCTGGGCTTCACCGATGGCCTGATCAGCCAGGGCCAGGCCTTGTTCTACGCCGCGGTCTTCGTCGGCTCCACGCAGCTCAGCCGCGTCACTCAGCGCCTGGGCAATCAGCGGGTGCTGGCGGTGGGCGTGCTGCTGCTGGCCGGCTACCCGGCCATCACCGCGCTGATGCAGGGGCCGCCCGCCTTCCTGGTGGTGTCGCTGCTGGGCGGCCTGGGCTGGTCCTTCGCCGGCGGCGCCATCGCCAACTACATCCTGGAGCGCACCCCCGACCACGACCGGCCCGCGCACCTGGCCTGGTACAACCTGGCGCTGAACGCCGCCATCCTGCTGGGCTCCCTGCTCGGCCCGCTGCTGGCCGGCTGGGTCGGCCTGGTGGCGGCGCTGATGGTCGCAGCCCTGGCCCGCGCCCTGGCCGGCCTCTTTATCTGGCGCAAGGGGTAGGAGAATGAGGCGTGAAGCGTGAGGCGTGAAACGTGAAGCGTGAAACGTGAGGCGTGAAACGTGAGGCGTGAGGCGTGAGGCGTGAGGCGTAACTCGTAACCGGAATCCGGAACTTGCCATCTGCAATCTGATGCTCCCGCTCTGGCCGGTCTTTGCGCAGTACCCCGGACGGGGCCGACCGAGCCAGCCGCTTGCTACGCCTTCCCATCCTCACCCACTCCGAGTCACGCATCACGTTTCACGCATCACGCCCCCGCGCAACTCAAAGTCCCTTCCCATCCTCACCCACTCCGAGTCACGCTTCACGTTTCACGCATCACGCCCCCACACAACTCAAAGTCCCTTCCCATCCTCACCCACTCCGAGTCACGTTTCACGTTTCACGTTTCACGCCTCACGCCCGCTGCCCCACCACGCGCGCCGGCACGCCGATCGCGATCGCGCCGGCCGGCACGCTGTGCGTCACCACCGCGCCGGCGCCGATCACCGCGCCCGCGCCGATCACCACCCCGTCCAGCACGGTGACGCCCACCCCCAGCCAGGCGTCGTCCTCGACCACGATGCCGCCGCGGCTGCGCAGCGGCTGGTCGACGACCCGCTGGCCGGCCGCGATGCCGTGATCGTAGGGGTAAAAGGAGCAGTTGGGGGCCACCTGCACCCGTTCCCCCAGCACGATGGGCCCGGCAAAGGCGGTGAACTGGCAGCGGGGCTGGATGTGGCTGTCCGCGCCGATGGTCAGGCTGCCCCCCGGCCCGGTCTCCACGATGCAGCCGCGGTAGATGTGCGCCCGCTCGGCCAGGTGTACCGGCCCGCCGCCAGGATGCTGGAACAACACCACCTCATCGTCCACGAAGCAGCCGCGCGCCAGGTGCAGCTCGGCGCCGTGCAGCACAGCCTGCGGCGAGACATAGCCCTGCGGCCCCAGCCGGGCCAGGTGGCGGCGCGCCTTGTAGGGCGGCTGGCCCCAGCCGGCCAGACGCATGGCCAGCCGGCCCGCCCGGCTCAAGCCGCTGCGGCGCATCCAAAAACCGGCCCAACGCGCGGTCAGTTGCATCACGCTACCCTCCGATAGAAAGCCACGGCTTCTTGTACGGCATACGCCAGGTCGCTTTGCGGCAGGCCCAGCTCCTCGATGGCCCGGCGCGGGTCGGCGGTCAGGCTCAGGGGACGTCGATTGGGACGCTGGCTGGTCGGTGGAACCGGCTGCCCGCTGGCCTGCGCCAACAGCGCCAGAAAGCCGGCCGCGTCCAGGTTGCCGGCCGCGTGGCCCAGAATGTAGCGCCGGCCCGGCTGGCCGCGCAGCGCGGCCAGCCGGTGGCCGGCCGCGATATCGGCCACCGGGCAGAGATTCAGGCCGCCGCTGGGATAGTCGGGCCGCTGGCCGGCCAGGAAATCGACGATGCGCTGGCCGGTGGCGGTGGGCCGGACGTCGCCCGCACCCACCGGCGCCGTGGGATGTATCACCACCACCGGCAGCCCGCGCTGGCTCCACCACCAGAGCGCCGCGGCCTCGCCCAGCCATTTGGAGCGCACATAGTCGCTGGCCGCCGGCCACAGGTTGAAGGGGGCCTCCTCGTCGGCTGGGGCGCCGCCGGCCGGCCGGCCGATGGTTCCGATGGTGCTGGTATGTACGACGACCGGCACGCCGGCCTCGGCCGCCGCGGCCAGCGCCGCCTGCGTCCCGCCGACGTTGACCCGGTAAAGGCTGGGTGCATCGGCCGGCCGGGCGCTGTAGCGAGCCGCCACGTGGAAGAGCGCATCGCAGCCCACCAAGCGCCGCCGCCAGCCCGCCGGCTCCAGCAGATCGCCCTGGATCCACGTCACACCGGGCAGCCCGGCCAACTCCGGCGGCCGCGCGGCCTGCGAGCCGCGCGCCAGGGCGATCACATGCACGCCGGCCGCGGCCAACTGGCGCACCAGATGGCCGCCGACAAAGCCGGCCGCCCCGGTGACGAAAGCCTGGTTGAGGGGGCGATCAGACATCGTGCATACTCGCTCACACTTGCTCACACGCGCTCTGGCCGGTCTCCGACCGAGCCACTCCACATGCTCTGGCCGGTCTCCGACCGAGCCACTCCACATG
>JACSRL010000736.1 GCA_014879765.1 Anaerolinea sp.
TCGCGCAGGTCGTAGTCCTGGCGGCGGGGGACGATCACCTCGGCCGCGCCGCGGGCGCGCAGCTTGTCCACCACGAAGGAGCCCAGGAATCCGCTGCCGCCGGTGACGATGACGCGCTTGTCGCGCCAGAAGGTATCGCTGTCAGGCCATGGTTTGCTCATGTGTTATCGTTACTCACTCGCATTCTGCCCTTGATTTGCCTGTGCCAGATCAATCAGGAAGTCTGCGAAGGCCGAGAGCTCGGCGCACAAAAGTGGCCACAGATCTGTCAGGCTCGTCAATAGGCCAGTCATTTTCTCTGCGGTGAGATTCATGGTGTAAACGTTACGTACCAAATGACGAGAGCGGCGAAATTCGTCGAGAGCACGAACCCGATCCTGATCAATGACCGCCGGGCGCACGCCCGGAATATCATGTGCCATCTGTTCAAGTAGGTCTCTATGCCAAGTCTGACTCGTGGGAAGATTATGATCCACACGTCGTGCGATCAGTTCAAACAGCCGCTCTACCCCTGAATAGAAACCGTGCAGATTCAAAGCCACTCCATCCAGGTACATGTCCTCGTCAGGTTTTTGACGTGCCCTGGACCATCCCGTCAGTGAGCGTTGCACCACTCGGTCTAACTCCAAGACCTCGCCTTGAATCCGTTCGGCTAGCAGTTGATAGGTCGATGTCACAACTCTACCCCCTGGCGCTCGATCAGGCGCCGCAATGATTCCCCTGCTGCTTCGATCTCAACCAGATCGACCGGACGCTCACTGATCACGCTTTCCACCAGTCGCCAGGCTTCCCAATAATTACCAGGAGCTAACCCTTCGACCGCTATATCGATATCCGAACTATCAGAGAACCAGTCGCCATCTGCCAGGGAACCAAAGAGTATCACACGCTGCACGGCGAAGCGGCGCCTGAGCAGGATGGCGGCCTGATGTGCCGCAGCCATCAGGCGTTCCCGTGTCCGTCGTTCCTCGGGTGTTGGTTTGGGGGGAGAAGGCACGCGTCGAGGCGCGTTTAGATACGGCTTCCAACCTTCTCGGTCAAGTTCTAAAGCGGTCGGCATGGTGATCTTCCTTCATGATCTTCCTGATCTGTAAAACCCTTGTGACGCTATGCCTGAGCAATTACTTTAACCCGTAACCACTCCGCGCGCGGCCAGCTCCGCCAGAATCGCCTCCACCGCATCCTCGGCGCTGATCAGGTCGCTTTCGATGACCAACTCGGCCGCCTCTGGCTCCTCGTAGGGAGAGCTGATGCCGGTGAAATCGGCGATCTCGCCGGCCAGGGCGCGGGCGTACAGCCCCTTGGGGTCGCGGCGCTTGACGATCTCCAGGTCACATTTTACATAAATCTCAAGGAAGCGGCCCTCCGGCAGCAGGCTGCGGGCGAAGCGGCGGTCGGCGCGGAAGGGGGAGATGAAGGTACACAGCGTCAGGGCGCCGTGCTCGAAGGCCAGCCGGGCCACCTCGCCCACGCGGCGGATGTTCTCCTGGCGATCCTCGGCCGAGAAGCCCAGGTCGCGGTTCAGCCCGTGGCGCACGTTGTCGCCGTCCAGGTAGAAGGTCTCGCAGCCCAAGGCCCACAGCCGCCGCTCCAGCAGCCGCGCGATGGTGGATTTGCCCGAACCGGAGAGGCCGGTGAACCAGAGCACCGCGGCCCGGTGGCCGTGGCGCTGCTCCCGCAGCTCCTGGCTGATGGCGGTGCGCTCCCAAACCACGTTGCTGGATCTGATAGTTGCCAACTTTTCCGAAAAGTTGGCAACTGTCAGATCCGCCACCTCCTGGTCCTCCCGCCGGATCATGCCCGCGGCCACGGTGTTGTTGCTGTAGGGGTCGATCAGGATGAAGTTGCCGGTGGCGCGGTTGACCTGGTAGGAGTCGAAGTAGAGGGGCTGGGTGGTCACCAGCCGGACGCGGCCGATCTCGTTCAGCTCCAGGGTCTGGGCCGGCTCGCGGTGCAGGGTGTCCACGTCGATGCGGTAGGTGAGCTGATCCACGTGGGCGCGCACCTGACGGGTGGTGTGCTGCAAGATGTAAGGGGTGTGCCGGTTGAGCGGCTCCTCGCTCATCCAGCAGAGCGTACACTGCAAGGCCGCGCTGGCCTGCGGCAGGTTGCCGGCGCGCACGATCATGTCCCCGCGGCTGACGTCGATCTCGTCCTCCAACGTCAGCAGCACCGAATCGCCGGCCGCGGCCTCGGCCAGCTCGCCCTCGTAGCTGACGATGCTGCGCACGCGGCTGGCGCGGCCGGAGGGGAGCACCACCACCTCCTCGCCCGGCCGGATGACGCCGGAGGCGATCTGGCCGGCAAAGCCGCGGAAGCCAGCGCTGGGCCGCAGCGCCATCTGCACCGGGAAGCGGAAGTCCACCAGGTTGCGGCTGGCGCCTACGTTGACATGCTCCAGATGATGCAGCAGCGAGGGGCCGTCGTACCAGGGCATGGCCGCGCTGCGCTGCACCACATTGTCCCCCAGCAGCGCCGAGATGGGGATGAAGGTCAGGCTGGGCGCCGACAGCTTGCTGGCAAAGGCGGTGTACTCGGCCGCGATGCGCTGGAACACCCCCTGGTCGTAGCCCACCAGGTCCATCTTGTTGACCGCCACCAGCACGTGGGGGATCTGCAAAAGGGAGGCGATGAAGCCGTGGCGCTTGGACTGGGTGACCACCCCCTTCTGCGCGTCGATCAGGATGATGGCCAGCTCGGCCGTGGACGCGCCGGTGACCATGTTGCGGGTGTACTGGATGTGGCCCGGCGTGTCGGCGATGATGAACTTGCGTTTGGGGGTGGCGAAGAAGCGGTAGGCCACGTCGATGGTGATGCGCTGCTCCCGCTCGGCCCGCAGGCCGTCGGTGTAGAGCGCCAGATCGACGTAGTCCTCCCCGCGCAGCCGGCTGGCCCGCTCCACTGCTTCGAGCTGATCCTCGAAGATGTTTTTGGTGTCCAGCAACAGCCGGCCGATCAGGGTGCTCTTGCCGTCGTCCACGCTGCCGGCCGTGGTGAAGCGCAGCAGGTCCATGGAGAGGTAGGGATCGGGTGTCATCTAGAAATAGCCTACCTTCTTGCGGTCTTCCATGGCCGCCTCGGAGCGTTTGTCGTCGGCCCGGCCGCCGCGCTCGGTGACGCGCGCCGCGGCCACTTCCAGGATGATGGCATCCAGCGTGCTGGCCGTGGACTCCACCGCGCCGGTGCAGGTCAGGTCGCCGATGGTGCGGAAGCGGACGATCTTGCTCTCCACCTGCTCGTGGGGCAGGGGGGTGATCACATCGGAGACAGCCAGCCACATGCCATCGCGGCGCAGCACCTCGCGGCGGTGCGAAAAATAGAGGCTGGGGATGGGGATCTCCTTCAGCCGGATGTACTGCCAGACGTCCATCTCGGTCCAGTTGCTCAGCGGGAAGACGCGGAAGCCCTCGCCCAGGTGTTTGCGGCCGTTGTAGAGCGACCAGAGCTCCGGCCGCTGGTTCTTGGGGTCCCACTGGCCAAAGCGGTCGCGGTGGGAGAAGAAGCGTTCCTTGGCCCGCGCCTTCTCCTCATCGCGCCGGCCGCCGCCCAGCGCGGCCTCGAAGCGGTGCTCGGCCAGCGCGTCCAGCAGCGTCACCGTCTGCAAGACGTTGCGGCTGGGGTTGTGGCCCGGCTCCTCCTGGGCGCGGCCGCGGTCGATGGACTGTTGCACCGAGGCCACGACGAGCTGCACCCCCAGCCGCTGCACCAGCCAGTCACGGTACTCGATGGTCTCGGGGAAATTGTGCCCGGTGTCGATGTGCATCAACGGGAAGGGGATCTTGCCCGGCCAGAAGGCCTGCTGGGCCACGAAGGCCATGACGATGGAGTCCTTGCCGCCGGAGAAGAGCATCACCGGCCGCTCGAACTGCGCGGCCGTTTCGCGGATGACGTAGATCGCCTCGGCTTCCAGTTGTTGCAAATGGGTTCGGAGATAGGAGCTCATTGATTCCTGACGATACGCAGTGGCGTCCGGATGCGTATCTTTTTTGTCTGCGCAATCACGATGGCCCCAGAAGTGAATGCCTGCGCATGGTGGGCAAGCACGTCTTCTAACAAGGCTTTTCGTTCAGCGCGAGGCAGATTGTCCAGGCGCAGCACACCGCAATGAGGTCTGCCACGGCGCCAGATCATCTCTTCGAAGTCTATGTCGGTTGTGATAATGATCCGCTGTTCTTCTACTGCCCAACGCAATATCTCATCATCAGACAGACGGGCATCTCTGTCGGCGACCTGACTTACATCGTGCCCTTGGTCGATCAACCACTGAGCCAGTGTGCCGCTTGCGTTGACATCGGTCAAGAACTTCATTTTATGCAACAACTCGTTCCAGGATCGTCTCGTTGGCTACCATCCGATGCCCGTAATGCAATGCAGCATGGATGTCTTCTATCTCGAGCTGAGGATAGTCCTCGAGAATCTCTTCAACGGTCGCACCGCGCGCCAGCAACTCCAGGATCATCTCCACGGAGATTCGCATACCGCGGATGATCGGCTTGCCTGCCAGGATATCCCTGTCGAACGTAATGCGGGCCAACGGGTCGGGCTTGGCCCGATCTCTTGTTGCTGCTATCATGGTTCACCTCACAATCAATATGTTTCTTCGCCAATCGCTTGACCGCGCGATCAAATGAAGCCGTGCTTTCAATCCGGTAGCTCATCAAGCAAATCCTGGATCGGGCGGGTCTGCCCCTGTTCTACCTCACGGATGCTGCGTTCGATCAGGCGCTTGAAGACGGGTGAACGCGCCAGGAGTAGCGATTCTTTGGCATCGGTGATCTGGTCAGGCTCAGCATCCAGGAATACAACAGCTACCAAGGATTGGGTGTCCTCTCAGAGCTTGTTTCATCAGCATCCTCAAATTGGCT
>JACSRL010000082.1 GCA_014879765.1 Anaerolinea sp.
AGATCATGGCGCCATGAAAGGCCGGTGCGCAGACGAAAACCATGGACGCACGAGAAAAACCCGGTTTCTAAACGCTGGCTGAGCAGTTACGTCGCTGTTTAGCCCGTCGGCGGGTGCGAGCACGTGGATCGAGTAGGCCGCCGTATCGAGATCACGTGCTCGCACCCGCCGGCTGACGGCTACGTTCAGTACAGACGTCCCAGCACCCAGCGCGGATACGCTGGTCACGGATCCAGGCGGCTGTCGATCGCCAGCGCCAGGTCGGCGGCGCGCTGCGAGCCGATCAACACCACATTGCCGTTGCGCAAGGTCAGCCGCACCCCCTGGCGGCCGCTGACGTTGTACGCCCGGTTGCTGTTGAAGCCGCGCACGCCCCAGCCGCCATACTGGCGCAAGGGCCGATAGTCCACCGCCTCGCAGCGTTCGATGTCGGCGAACCGGATCGTCAGTCGGGTCAACGGGATGAAGCGCAGCCACACCCCCTCGTCGTTCACCTCCACCACCAGGCGGAGCCAAAAGAAGAACAGGGGCAGACCGATGCCAAACAGCACCCAGAAGAGCCACACCATCCAGTCAGGCCCGGGGTTGTCGCCATAAGGCTGGCCCAGCAGAATCTGCTGCACCCAGCCGTACCACTGTATCGCAGCCACGCCCAGAATCAACAGCCAGACCCAGAGCTGGCGAAAACGCTGTACCTCACGGAAGACGGTGGTGGACATAGGCGTGACTCGTGACTCGTGACTCGTAACTCGTAACCCGGAGGAGCTGTGCGTATTACGAGCGTCCTTCCGGGTTACGGGTTACGGGTTACTTGTCCTGGATAAACTGCTCATCCTCAGACACCCAGCACTCCATTCCGGTTACGGGTTACTCAGTTGCGGAACCAGCCCGCCTCCGTCTTGGAGCAGTTGAAGGACGCGGGCGGCACGTTGGGATCGCAGCTCACCTGGAACATGGCGGTGGCGTCAGCCACGCACGCGCCCCAGACGGTGATCTGCGGCTCCATCTGGATCGATCCCTGGTTGGGTGAGTTCCACGCGCCGTCTGACTGGAAGCAGTTGACCTGATGGATGCCCTGCTGGATGCAGGGAGTGAAGTCGCCGAAGCGGTTCTGCACGCTGGGGGCGGAGGGGGGGAAGCAGTTGTTGCCGGGCGGCGGCGGCGGCGGTGGATTTGGGTTTGACTTGATCAACTGCCAGTTGACCGTGATATAGGCCATCTGGGTGAACTCGCGGTAGAGCACAGAGACATTGCTGTTGCCCTGCACGAAGGGAATATCCACCGTCATCGTCTTGCCCGAGCGGCCCGCGCCGCGCGTGTCCAGGAAGGTCACGTTGTTGACCATCAGAACGAACTCGTCGTCGGCCGTGATAGTGAAGCGGTAGGTGCCGGCGTAGAAGAAAGCGTTGGTATCGAATCGAGCGCTGAAGTTGTCCACCGGCACGTTGGCGCCGGGAGAACCATAGCCCCAGTTGAACCAAACCAAGGGAACCTGCTGGGTTAGCACCGGATTGCCGGCCCAGTCTGGGTTGTTCCAATACCAGGCCGTCCACATGTTGCCGCTTTGCGCCGAGGCGGGCGTCGGCGCCTGAGCCGCCAGCGGCAGCAGCGCCATAAGCGCCAACAGCGCGATGATCAGTAGTCGTTTCATGGGTAGCACTCCTCAACTCATTCAAGTGAGGACTTCGGACGCGGCCGCGGCTGGCGGCCGCGTCCGAAGTCATGATTACTGTACCGGCCCCAGCGGCTTGGGTGTTGCATCGGCCACCGTCGAAACGGTCAACACGCCGGCCACAGGCTGCTCTGGGTTGATCCGGCCGATCCATACGCCATAAAGGCCTGACTTGGCCTCGGCGACCGCCACCACCGGGTTGATGTTGACATCGGTTTCGGCGTCATCGCCGCAGGCCAGCAGTTGGGCATCCTCGCTCAGCACCAGCAGCGTGGCGTCGCTGTCCCCCTCGAAAAAGACCGAGAAGGGCGCGCCGTCGCCGGCCCAGTTGAAGACGAAGTCGGGCACGCCGCTGACCAGGCCGTTGCACGCCGGGTCAGGCAGCCCCAGCTCGAAGAGCGGGATCGTGCCGGAGACGGTCAGGCTGACGCTCACCGGCTTGTCGCCGGGCGCCAACGTCGTCGAATCGGCTCCCATCGCTCGAATCGCAGCCATCGCCTTGTCCGCCGTGGCGACCCGCTTGGCCGCGGGCTGCACCTCGGCCACCAAGGGTCGCTGGATCAGCGCGCCCAGGTTGAAGGTGCCGATGTTGACCTCCGGCTTGGTGGTCAGCACCAACACGCCGGGGATCAACTGGTTCTTGGCATAGCTGCCCACCCAGATCTTGTAGGTTCCGGTCACCGGATCGCTGATCTCGACCACCGGGTCCAGCAGGTCATCGTTGGCGTCGTCGTTGCACAGCAGCCGGCCATCGGGCGTCAGCACCAGCAGGGTCGGATCGCTGTCGCTGACGAAGAAAGTCTCGACAAAGGGCGCCTCGCCTGTCCAGTTGAGGGTGACCACCGGCTGCCGGTTGACAAAGCCCACGCACTCGCTGCTCAGCAGGCTGACGTCGACTTCACCCCCTCCCTGCACGCTGACAAAGGTTGGGTCCAGGGGGAAGCCAGCATCCAGATCGATGGAGACCAGCGAAGCGTCTGCGGCGCGGGCCACCTCGGCCGCCAGGCGCAGGTGCAGCCCCTCGGAGCCATAGAGCTCCTGCTGATCGATGGACTGCACCGCGTCCCCATCGCGCTGGAAAGTCACCGCGATGGGAGCGTCATACGCCCCATCGGGCCGGCCGGTGAGGGTGACGGTGAAGGTGTCGTCGCCGTTGTCCACCCAACTGCCCAGCTCCACCAAGGGCGTTTCCTCGTTGGCAAATTCAGTGGCCAGTTGGGCCGCGCCGTCGTCGAACAGAGTCAGCGCCACCAGGCGCGTGCCGCCGCCGGAAGCCGCCGGCAGCAGAGCCAGGTAGGTGTTGCCCAAGGAGACCGCTGCTGCACCGGCTGTGCCAGGCGCCGTCACGGTCACCGTCTGGGTCACCGTGATCATGGTGGCGGTCATGCCGCCGCTGGTGGTCAGCGTTTCGGTGGTGGTGATCTTGTCGCCCATGACCACTGCGGGCGCTGCCGCGGTGGGGACGACCGCGGCGACCGGCTCGGCCGCCGCGACGGCAGTGCGTGCGAAGCGCGCGACCCGGCCAGCCTCGTCGGACACCACCAGCTCCTCCCCATCCAGGGCCAGCGTGAAGACGTTGGGCTCGAAATAGGGCTGGCCATCCTGGGCCGTCAGCGCCACGCTGGCCGCGCCGCTGGCATCGCCCGACCACGCGCCGGTTTCGACGATGGGCGGCTGGTTGTTCTGATAGTCGCTGGTCACCACCGCGCTGCCGTCCGCGGCCAGCTCGACCGTGACCTCCCGCCCTGGGCTGTCGGCCGCGGGCAGTGAGGCGGCATAGATGCCCACGAACTGCTCAGGCAGCAGCGCCTCGGCCGGGGCCGCGGGGGCCTCCACGGCCTGGGGCTCGGCCGCCGGGGGCACAGGGGCCTCAGGCAGCGGCAGGCTGGGGGAACAGGCGGCCAGCGCCAATAAGGCAAGGGCCAAGACGATCAAAGGGATGGTTCTACGCATGGTTGTCACTCCTCAATTTAACGGTTGGCACTAGCCCAGCGTGTTGACGTTGTTCAAATCGGCAAAGGCCTGCTTGACGCGGGCGATGAACGCCTGCTGGCCGCTGCGCAGCCAGACGCGCGGGTCATAGTAGTTCTTGTTGGGCTTGTTCGGCCCCTCCGGGTTGCCCAGTTGGCCCTGAAGATAATCGTGCTTGGCCTGGTAGAAGAGGCGCACGCCGTCCCAAAACGCCCATTGGGTGTCGGTGTCGATGTTGAACTTGATCGCACCGTAGGAGATGGCCTCGTGGATATCCTCCAGCGCCGAGCCGGAGCCGCCGTGAAAGACGAAATCGATGGGCTTGGGCCCGGTAGCGAACTTCTCCTGCACATAGCTCTGCGAATCGCGCAGGATCTTGGGGCGCAGCTTGACGTTGCCGGGGGAGTAGACGCCATGCACATTGCCGAAGGAGGCCGCCACCGTGAAGCGTGGGCTGACCTTCAGCAGCTCCTCATAGGCATAGGCCACATCTTCGGGCTGGGTGTAGAGCCGATCGCTGGCCACATGGCTATGGTCGATGCCATCCTCTTCGCCGCCGGTGATGCCCAGCTCGAATTCCAGCGTCATGCCCAGCTGGCTCATGCGCTCCAGATAGCGCTTGCAGGTGTCGATGTTCTGCCCGATGGGCTCGGTGGAGAGATCGATCATGTGCGAGCTGTAGAGCGGCACGCCATGCACGCGGTAAAAGGCCTCGCCCGCGTCCAGCAGGCCATCCAGCCAGGGCAGCGCCTTGCGCGGGCAATGGTCGGTGTGCAGAATCACCCGCGCATCGTAGAGCGGCGCCATGTGATGCACATGCTCGGCCAGCGAGACCGCGCCGGCGATGGAGGCCTTCATGCCGTCGTTGCTCAGCCCCTTGCCGGCGTAGAAGGCCGAGCCGCCGGTGGAGGCCTGGATGATCACCGGCGAATTGACATCGCGCGCCGCCTCCATGACGCCATTGACCGTCTCGGTGCCGATGGTATTGATCGCAGGCAGCGCAAACTGCCCCTGCTTAGCCACGGCAAACAACGCCTGCACCGCGTCGCCGGTCAACACGCCGGCGGGAAACTGCTGTTTGAGATCAGACATGAGTTAAAGCTCCTTTGCTCACAAAAAAAC
Source organism: Anaerolinea sp. (assembly GCA_014879765.1). Classification (GTDB taxonomy): domain Bacteria; phylum Chloroflexota; class Anaerolineae; order JAAEKA01; family JAAEKA01; genus JAAEKA01. Next base: position 4,766 of record JACSRL010000082.1, read on the forward strand.
CGCTTGGGCCGGTCTCCGACCGAGCCCTGCAGCCACTCAACCGCTTGGGCCGGTCTCCGACCGAGCCCCGCAGCCACTCAACCGCTTGGGCCGGTTT
>JACSRL010000850.1 GCA_014879765.1 Anaerolinea sp.
TCGCTCGTCACCCTTTGCTGCTGCTCACAGCTCGCTCGACCGGGTGCGAATCCGCTCCACCGTCGCGGCGATGAAGTCGGCCACGGGCACGCTATCGCGGTTCTGGCCGCTGCCGTCACGGCGGCGCAGGGAGACGGTATGGTTGGCCATCTCCTGGTCGCCCACCACCAGCATGTAGGGCACCTTCATGAGCTGGGCGTTGCGGATCTTGGCGTTCATGCGCTCGCTGCCCAGGTCGGCCGCGCCGCGGATGCCGGCCGCCTTGAGCTGCGCCGCCACCTGCGAGGCGTACTCGGCGTGGCCGTCGGTGATGGGGATCACCCGCACCTGTTCCGGCGCCAGCCAGACCGGGAACGCGCCGGCGTAGTGCTCGATCAGAAAGCCGATCATGCGCTCGTGGGTGCTCAGCGGCGCGCGATGGATGCAGAGCGGCGTCTCGTCGTGCCCCTCGGCGTTGACGAAGTGCAGGTCGAAACGCTCCGGCACCGCGAAGTCCACCTGGTTGGTGGCCAGCGTGAACTCGCGGCCGATCGCGCTCCAGATCTGCACGTCGATCTTGGGGCCGTAGAAGGCCGCCTCGTCAGGAACCTCCACGAAGGGCACGCCGCCGTTGAGCATGGCGTTGCGCACCATGGCCTCGGTCTTGAGCCACAGCCGCTGGTTGTCCACGTATTTCTTGCCCAGCCCCTTGGCGCTGTGCGTGCTCAGGCGCATGACGTAGCGCTCGATGCCGAACAGGTCGAAGTAGGCGCGGTACATGGCCACCACAGCCATGAACTCGGCCTCGAACTGCGCCTCGGAGCAGTAGATGTGGGCGTCGTTCATCTGCATGGAGCGCACCCGCAACAGGCCCAGCAGCTCGCCGCTCTTCTCGTAGCGGTAGCAGGTGCCATACTCGGCCAGACGCACCGGCAGATCGCGGTAGCTCCTCGGCTTGGCGCCGAAGATCTTGTGGTGGAAGGGGCAGTTCATCGGCTTCATGTAGTAGCGCACCCCTTCCAGCTCCATGGGCGGATACATGGACTCGGCGTAGTAGGGCAGGTGGCCGCTGCGCTGGAAAAGCGCCTCCTTGGTCAGGTGCGGCGTGCGCACCCGCTGGTAGCCGGCCTGCTCCTCCATCTCCTTGGCCAGGTTCTCCAGCTCCTCGATCAGGATGCCGCCGTTGGGCAGCCAGAGCGGCAGCCCGGGGCCGACCTCATCGTCGAAGATGAAGATCTCCAGCTCCTTGCCCAGTTTGCGATGATCGCGCTTCTTGGCCTCCTCCAGCATGTGAAGGTAGGCCTGCAGCTCTTTCTTGTTGGGCCAGGCCGTGCCATAGACGCGCTGCAGCATGGGGTTGGCCTCATCGCCGCGCCAGTACGCGCCGGCCACCGTCATCAGCTTGAAGGCGTCGGCCGGGATCTGCCCCGTGTGCTCCAGGTGCGGGCCGCGGCAAAGGTCCTCGAAGGTGTCGTGCTTGTAGGTGCTGATCACCGGCGCCTCTTCGCTCTCGTTGCCATATTCGTCGATGCCGCCCTGGGCCAGCCCATCGATCAGCTCCAGCTTGTAGGGCTGGTCGACGAAGAGCTGGCGCGCCTCGTCCGCGCTGACCTGGCGGTACTGGAAGGGGTGCCGGCCGGCGATCACCTGGCGCATGCGCTTCTCGATGGCCTCCAGGTCTTCGGGGGTAAAAGTGCGCGGCTTGCCATCGTCGCCCTGGCCCAGGTCGAAATCGTAGTAGAAGCCGTTCTCGATGGGCGGGCCGATGGCGATCTTGGCCTGCGGGTGGATCTCCAACACCGCCTGGGCCATCACATGCGCCGCGCTGTGGCGCAGCTTGTAAAGACCGTCTTTCTGAAGGTCGCTTGATTTAGCCATGATCTAATCTCCTTGAATAGTAACTATTCAGTCGTAGGTGCCGGGCACTTCGCGTATCAAGCGCCAGTGCCCGGCACCTGCACAGTTACCTTGAATAAACAAAAAGACTCCTTGCCCATTGGGGCGAGGAGTCTCGCGGTGCCACCCAAGTTCGACGTTCGCGTTGCCGCGTGCGCCATCTCGTTGTAGCCGGTAACGGGGCCAGCCGGGCCAGCTTACTGGGTGATCCAGGGATCAGCACACAGCGGCCTCTGCTCACTGTTCACTGCTGACTGATCACCGTTCCGCCAACCGCTCCCGGGGGGTTTTCGACGCTGCTCTGCTGCGGAGGCTTTCAGCCGCGGCCGCCGCTCTCTGGCGCTTCACTAAACGTCTACTCGTCCCGGTCAACGCATTGTGTTATCGAAGCTGGGAGGTCGAGATCCGAACCGCTGGCCGCCGCCATGTCCATGCGGCGTTCCAGCCAAATGAGCTGACCGCCCAATGCCGCTGGATTATAGCACCGTTGCCGAACAGTGCAAAATCACCCCGCGCGGCGACGGCACGCCCGGTCTGCCAGCTTACACCCCGTCCAGACTCTTGACCACCGGCCGCGGCAGCCCCGATTCGTCGATCAGCCGCGGCACGATCTCTTCCCAGTGTACGGCCATGATGTGCAGGCCGGCGATGCCGCGGGTGGCCTTGAGCTGCTCGATCAGCTCCAGGGCGATGGCGACACCGGTCTCCTGTTGGGCGACCTTGTCCTCGCCGGCTGCGTCCATGTGCTGGATGATCTCCGGCGGGATGTGGACGCCGGCCACCTCCTCGGCCATGAAATGCGCGGCCCGCGCGCTTTTCAGCGGGATGACGCCGGCCAGGATGTAGACCTTGTCCAGCAGGCTGCGCTGATCCAGCGCCTCCAGCCATTCCAGGAAACGGCTGTAGTCGAAGATCGGCTGCGTCTGCACGAACTGGGCGCCGGCGTTGACCTTTTTGTGCATGCGGATCGCCTCGAACTTGGGCGGTGCGCCGAAGGGGGAGGCGGCCGCGCCCAGGAACCACTGCGGCCGGTTCTTCATCTGGCGGCCATCCAGGTAGATCCCCTCATCGCGCATGCGGCGCAGCATCCACAGCATCTGCACCGCGTCCAGGTCGAACTGATCGGGCTTGGCCATGGGCCCGGGGCCGGCGCTGTGATGGTCGCCGCTCAGACAGAGCAGGTTGTGAATGCCCAGCCCGGCCGCGCCGATGGCGTCGGCCGCGATGGCCACCCGGGTGCGGTCGCGCGCCTGCAACTGCATCACCGGCTCCAGGCCCTCCTGCCGCGAGCGCACGCTGGCCGCCAGGCTGCTCATGCGCGGGGTGGCCGAGGCGCTGTCGGTGAAATTGGCCGCGCTGACGTAGTCGTGCAGCCAGGAGATCTTCTTGTCAGCCACGGCAAAGGAGGCATCCAGCGGCGGCGCGATCTCAGCCGTGGTGGTGAAGACCCCCGTGCGCAGGTTGGCCTCCAGCCGGGAGAGCGGCGCGCTGTAGGCCGGCGGATGATAGGCGCTGTCCCCCTGCCACCAGTCCGGCTGGCGCGCGGCGTAAAAAAGCTCGTCCCATTTCTCGCTGAACTTCTCCCGGTCGCGCACCAGATCCAGCAGATTCAGCCGCTCTTCCTGGGTCCGCCAGATGTCGATCACATCCAGCCAGGTCTCGCGGCCGACGCGCGCCCCGTCCAGCGGCGCGTTGATCTCCAGCAGCCTGTCCTCGCGGCCCAGCCGCTCGGCCCGGTCGTAGATCACATACCAGGTGCAGGGCCGCGAGGGATCGACCTCGCAGCGCTCCGGCGTCGCGCCGCCGCACAGCCCGTTGCGCAGGCCCTTGGGGCAGGTCATGGGGCAGACGAAGGCCGTTTCTTGCAGGATGCAGTTGCCGCACATGCGACAGCCGAAAAGCGCGCTCTTGACACCCTGCTCGAAGGAGGTGAAGAGGCGGATCGGCGTCGATTCTTCACGCTTGTATGGTTTGAACGGCGCCTGGTAGCGGCGGGGTGAGAAGAGGGACATGGGATCTCCGGTCAAGGCGGGCTGTGGTTGGGAGAAGCGGGTGGGGGATGGGATGCGTGACGAGTGATGCGTGACGAGTGATGCGTGACGAGTGATGCGTGATTCGGATATGACGCCCGTCTTTCCGGGTTACGGGTTACGGGTTACTCGTTACATGCGGCGCCGGGTTGGTTGGCGCTGGCGCTTGGCGCAGGTCGATGACGCCCATCTGCTGGGGAAATTTGCCTGTGGCCGAGGTAAAAAAGGCGGTGATGCGCGCCGCATCGGCCGCCGCGTCGTCGGTCGGGTGAAAGGGCGGCGCGATGGTGACCAGGCGGCGGGGATAGTCAGCCGACACCAGCAGCAGGGGAATGCCTGCGCCTTTGGCCATGTGATAGAAGCCGCTCTTCCAGCGCCCGACCTGGCGGCGGGAGCCTTCCGGTGTGATGATCAGCACCAGGCGTTCCCTGGCGGCGAAGCGCTGCACCAGTTGCCCGACTGCCTGGTTGGATCTGCTGCGATCGACGGGAATGCCGCCCAGACGGGTGAAGAGCGCACCCAGGGGCCCGCGAAAGATCGTGCTCTTGGCCAGCCAATGCACCGGCACGCGCAGGCCTACAGCCAGCGCCAGCATGAGCAAGAAATCCCAGTTCGACGTGTGCGGCGCGCCTACCACGATGTACTTGGGCAGATCGGGCGGCGCGCCCTGCACGCGCCAGCCGGCCGCGGCCAGGAGAGCATTGGCTGGGCCGCTGCAGAGACGGCCCAGCGTGGTGAGCTCAAAGAGGGTTTTGGTCATGGGTCAGGTGTCCATGCGCGCCAGCCAGAAACCGGGTTTCTATTGCCATGCAAGGTAGCGCATGGAGGGGGGCGAAAGTGATAGTTGTCGAAGCCATTCGATGGTAGCACAGTTGTGAGCATCGACCAAATATGCGCAGACTCTGCCGAAATCTGTACCATCTCAGGCGGCGGGCCAAACGTTGATCTCGTTACGG